>JACPGP010000038.1 GCA_016182425.1 Candidatus Levyibacteriota bacterium | reverse complement strand
CAAGCGGCGTGATACATACAGATTTTATGCAACATTTTATAAAAGCAGAGGTTGTATCATATGATGATTTCGTGAGATATAAAGGCTGGAAAGGATGCAGAGAGGCAGGAAAAACAAGGTTTGAGGGAAGAGATTACATTATGCAAGACGGCGACGTGGTGGAATTTAAGGTAAACGCGTAACTCATACTTGTTGTTTTTGAGTGAATTGTTTTTTTAATTTTCGTATAATTCTAAAGAGCTTGGCTTTTGTTGCTCCTTCGGTTGCTCCTAAAATATGGCCAATTTCTCTATTGCTAAGATCTCCTACAAATTTTAGAAGAATAAGATTTTTTTGATCATCTGGTAAAGCAAGGACAGCTTCCCTTACTGTTTTTGATCTTTCGTCTTCTTTTTCGATTTCTACTTCAGGTTCGCCGAAAGGAGAAGTCAGGGTTCTTTCCATGTCGTCAGACAGTCCGTTAGTCAAAGAGACTGTTTTTCGGCGACTGTTACTACGGTATACGTTTGCTGTGTAATTGTGAGCAATTTGAAAAAGCCAAGTTGAATATGACTCTTTATTACGATATTGAAAATTTCCGAAACCGCGCATAGCTCTTTCAAAAGTTTCTTGCGTTGCATCTTCAGCAACATGAGGATCACGCAATCTATAATAATGATAGGTGTAGATTCTGGGTAAATACCTTTGGTACAATTCACCAAATGCATCGCGAAATCCGTCTGGACTTGCTTTTGCCATTGCTACTAATTCCCGTTCGGATAATGGGTTTGGTTTATATCCATCTCTTCGTTCCAAAGACATAGATTTTAAGTGTATCATAGAACCTATAGTTTGTAAATAGGTGTAGACACTGTTATTTCATGGTAAAGTAAAGTTATGAGGAAAGCTATTTTTTTAGCAGGGATTGTTTTTTTTAGTTTCTATACGTGGTTTTGGGTTGCTGTTTTTAACAAGCAGCCGTCAAATAGAGCAATTGAGGATTTTTTGATAAAGAAAAAAATCCTTTCCCAGCAATCTATCAGAACAGTTCTAAAACAATCAGTGCAGGGAGATAGTACAGTTACAATACCATCATCTTATGTTTTATCTGTGATGCCACGAAAACAGGTGTTTAATTTAAGCTGTGAATTTGCCGCGGCAACGGCAATTATTCATCATTATACAAATGACGAGTTCTTTTCACCTAAGAATGAGTTAGCGGCAGAGAAGATGCTAATTGCCAAAATTCCAGCATCTTTAAATCCAAATATTGGTATTAGGATGGGCATAGACGCCACAGAGAGCGCAGAAGCAGTTTTGGCAAATATTAAAAACAGATTTGGTGGAACAGAGTATTACGGCGTGCACGCGCCACCGTTTATTGATTTGTTTTGGGAGTATAAATTATTGGCACGTCCAATCAAGAAGGGCGATCTTGAAGCTGTAAAGAAGGCTGTTTTTTCGGGGCATTTGGTAATGACATGGATTTCGATTGGGTATGAAAGGGCGGTTGATGTTGCTTTGTCGTATGGTACAACACCTGTGGTGAAAGGTGAGCATGCAGTTGTGATCTACGGATACAATCAAGATGGAGTTTTTGTGATGGATCCGGGAATTGGAACAAATAGATTTCTTTCTTATCAAACGATTCTTGATGCAACATCATTATTTCCGTTGCCATTTTTGGAGGTTAATCCCTCGATTAAAGAATTTCCTTATGAGCCAACAGAAAGAGTAGATGCACTTACTGGTCTTGATAGAGCAAAAATAAAAATTGCTGTGCAGAATGCAAGTGGGGAGGTAGGGGCGGGAAGTGCAATGTCGGCGATTTTGAAAGATTTTGGGTATGCAGTGGTTTCAATGGAGCAGATCACTAGCGAAGAAAGGGAGGGCGTTTCTATTCTTCTCAAAAAAGAACTTGCTGATTATGCCAAACTTATTAGACAAGACATTTCACTTGCCGGATATCAAATCTCCAGCTTCTTTGCAACACAAACTTTTGATAGTTCAACAGATGCCGTTGTGGTGGTGGGGGAGTGAGATAAGATTTTTTAGCCCTTGCGTGAAGACTTTCGGGAATGGTAAAATAAGAAACATGCGGGAGTATGAATTGGTGATGGTTTTACGCTCATCCCTGACTGAAGCAAAGCGAAAAAAGGTATTAGATACAGTAAAAGGGTGGCTTAAAGAAATGAAAGTCTTAAAAGAAGATAATTGGGGACTCAAACCACTTGCTTATAAAATCAAAAAAGAGACCAGTGGATTCTTTTCGGTGCTCTCCCTTGAGGCAAAAGAGGCAATTCCTTCGGACTTTGAAAAGAAATTATTGGGAGTAGAGGATTTATTGAGGCATTTACTCATTAGAAAGAAGTAAGTTATGGCAAGAAGTTTAAACAGAGTTCAGCTGATTGGTAATTTAACCAGAGATCCGGAGTTACGTTATACGCCAAATGGCGCTGCTGTTTGCTCGTTTTCTTTAGCAACAAATAGAAGTTGGACCACCGATGCGGGAGAGAAGCGGGAAGAGGCAGATTTTCATAGAATTGTTGCCTGGAATAAGCTGGCCGAACTTTGCAGCCAATTTTTAGTCAAAGGAAGAAAAGTTTACGTTGAAGGGAGGCTTTCGACAAGAGCGTGGACTGCGCAGGATGGCACAAGTCGTACCACAACAGAAGTTGTAATTGACGACATGATTCTTTTAGACAGCAAGCGCCCAGAAAAGACAGAGGAAGAAGAAACGGAACCTAAGAAAGTTGTACAGCCTATGCAGCCGGCCCAAAGTCCTAAGGCATCTAAGAAGAAAGAGAAAGAGGAAGAGGAAACAGAAGAAGTTGCCCCTGATGATATTCCTTTTTAAGACTATATGGCAGCGCGTAAAACAGTCAGAAGACCAAGAAGAAAAATAATTGTTCCCAAAAATTGCTATTTCTGCACGGAGAAGAAAAGTCCCTGGTTTTCCGATACAGAGACGCTTAAGCGATTTGTGACAGATCGCGGAAAGATAATTGGTAGAGCACGAAGCGGAATTTGCAGCATGCACCAGAAACGTTTAACAGTGGGTATTAAACACGCCCGTCATCTTGCGCTTCTTTCATTCATTGGATGAGAACACGATTATTACAGCTTATTTTTGTCGCTCTTTTTTCTGCCCTTGGTGGGTACTTTGTGGGTGTAACAAAAATTACCTCTGACTGGAAACAATATAAGCCAAGCATTAACATTACCAGTAAAGAGCCTCCGCCCGCAGTTTCGAATATTGATTTTAGCCTTTTCTGGACAGTTTTGCAGAAGCTGGAGAATTCGTACTACGACAAATCTGCTATTTCTTCCCAGATGTTGCTCAATGGCGCAATTTCGGGAATGGTGGGGAGTCTTGACGATCCATACACCGTATTTCTGCCGCCCAAACAGAATAATGATTTTAAGCAAGGACTAGCTGGGCAGTTTGAAGGAATAGGGGCGGAACTGGGGATGAGAGATAAACAAATTATTGTGATTGCGCCCCTGGACGGCATGCCGGCGCAGAAGGCGGGGATTAAAGCAGGAGACGCAATAGTAAAAGTTGATGATAAAAGTACAGAGGGTTGGACGCTGGTTGAGGCTGTTGAGAAAATTCGCGGACCGAAAGGGACAACAGTGACCCTTTCTGTTGTTCGTAAAGACGAAACAAAACCTAAAGAGATTAAGATTACACGCGGGACTATTTTGGTTAAAAGCGTGGATGGGAAAATCAAGAAATTGTCTGAGATTGAGAATATTTCCTTGGAAAACATTTCTCAAAAAGATAAAGATGAAAAAATCTCTAAAAACGAAGGTGAAAAAAAAGAGGAAGAAAAAGGCAGTAAGAAAGAGGATTCTAAAGTGCCGGTTCTTGGCACCAAGGATAAGCAGGTGATTTATATCAGACTGTCGCAGTTTGGAGATCGGACAAATAATGAATGGGTTTCCATGGTAAATGATGTGTCGGTGCAGATGAAAAAAAGTGGCAGTGCCCTAAAGGGGCTAATTCTTGATTTGCGCAATAATCCGGGTGGATATCTTACCGACGCCTCTTTTATAGCCTCCGAGTTCTTAAAAGAAGGAGTGATTGTTGTTCAGGATAAGGGGAAAGGAGAAAAAACTAATTTTGAGGTTTCGCGTAAAGGTCTCTTAACAGATATTCCTATGATTGCTTTAATCAATAAAGGGTCGGCATCGGCTTCGGAGATTGTGGCTGGAGCTCTGCGCGACTATAATCGGGCAAAGCTTATTGGGGAGACATCTTTTGGCAAAGGGACTATTCAGCAAGCAGAAGATTTGGGCGATGGAGCAGGTCTTCATGTAACCATTGCCAAATGGCTAACTCCTAAGGGCACCTGGGTGCATGAAAAGGGAATTACTCCCGATATTGCGGTTGCCCTGGATGAGAAGAATCCATCCCACGATACCCAGCTTGAAAGAGCTGTTGAAGAATTAGTAAAATAGTTTTATGAGAAAGCTTATTGTTTTGGTTGCTTTTCTTGTGGCGTTTTTGGCAGGTTGGAACGTGCTGACAAAGTATGCGCCGCAGATTGTTGAGAAGTTTAAAGTTCCTAAAATCCAAGGACCCTCAGAAAAAGTAAAAATAGTCTCCGAGGAGTCTGTCGTTACCGATATTGTTGAGAAGGTAACTCCATCGGTTGTCACCGTTGGAATAGAACAGCGAATTATACAAATCGATCCATTTGATCCATTTAGTTTTTTTCGAAGACCAAGGGGAACGCAGAAAGAACAAGACATTGCCTCTGGATTTATTGCTTCGGCTGATGGACTGATTGTGACTAATAAGCATGTAGTACAATCCCAGGGAAAGTATAAGGTTATAACCTCTGATGGAAAAAAATACGATGTCGAGAAAATCTACAGAGACCCCACCAACGATATTGCCATTCTGAAAATAAGCGCCACGGGCTTAAAGCCGCTTACGTTAGGAGATTCCTCGAAGCTTAAAGTTGGGCAACTGGCTGTGGCTGTTGGGACTCCTCTTGGAGAATTTCGAGGCACGGTCACAAAGGGGATTATCAGTGGGTTAGGGCGAGGTATTACTACTGGTTCACCATTTGAGGAGGAAGTAACTGAATTTGAAGATGTTATTCAAACTGATGCCGCAATTAATCCAGGCAACTCTGGGGGGCCACTTCTTAACTCATCTGCACAAGCAGTGGGAGTGAATGTGGCTGTGGCATCGGGAGCAGAAAACATTGGTTTTGCCATTCCCATCAATGTTGTCAAAGAAGCTTTGACAAATTTTAGCCAAACTGGCGGGTTTTCAAGACCCTACTTAGGGGTTGGATACCAAATGATTAGTCGCCAAGTGGCAATTCGCAACGAATTGCCAGAAGGAGCTTATGTGGAGCAGGTTGTGGAAGGATCGGCTGCAGAAAAAGCTGACATACAAGAGGGAGATATTATTACCAAAATTGATGGAGTAAAACTTTCCGATGCGAATACCTTAGCAACTGTTATTAGCAAAAAAAAAGTTGGCGACACAATAACTATTACTGTGTGGAGGAGTGATAAGGAAAAAGAATCAGAGGGAAAGACGCTTGATCTTAAAGCCACCCTGCAACCAACTCCCGATCAGTAATTTTTTATGCAAAGGGGGATTGCCACATTGTTTGGCCCATTGTCAAGAAAACTACGACATGATAGTCTAAATAAGTAATTTAATTGTTACTGCCCATGAATAATTTTCAAGGACTAACTCAAGAAGAAGTATTGCAAAAACTTAAACAATACGGCCCCAACGAAATACAAGAAGTGCATAGAATATCACCCCTGCAGATTCTCTTAAGACAAGTAAAGAAAAATTTCGTTCTTTACCTGTTAAGTATTACGGCCATTGTCTCATTTTTGCTCGGAAAAGAGATTACAGGATACGTCATTCTTATTGTTATTGCCATTGTTGTTACCACGGGATTTATACAGGAGTACAAGGCAGAGAAAGCAATCAGTGCCCTCCGAAAAATGATTATGCCGATATCTCGTGTAATACGAAGTGCAAAAGAGCATGAAGTGCCTTCAAATCAAATCGTACCGGGGGATATTGTTGTGCTTCGCACAGGCGAAAAGATACCGGCAGACTGTGTTGTGCTTGAGGAGAGCAAACTGGAAACAAATGAATCTATACTGACGGGAGAATCGACTGATGTTAAAAAAAGTCCTGGATTCCTATCTTCTTACACTGATGAAAACCTTATCTATATGGGTTCGTACGTTGTAAGCGGAAAATGCAGAGCACAAGTGCTTCGCACAGGCATGAATACCAAATTTGGCAAAATTGCAGGAATGATCTCGACTGCAGAAAAGCATCTTCCTCTTCAGGATAAAGTAAACAATATCTCAAAATACATGGCGATTGTAGGAATTACTGCTGCCGTATTGTCAGGGATTGTCTTATTCACCCGTGCCGAGGTTGCTACGCTGGATGTAGTTATTAATATTTTAATTATTGTTATTGCATTATCTGTGTCTTCGTTTCCAGAAGGATTCCCCGTTGTGCTTACAGCGACTCTGGCATATGGAGTAAATCGTATGGCAAAGCAGAATGCCATAGTGAATAGAATGTCAATTATAGAAACGCTTGGTGAAACGTCGGTTATTTGCTCTGACAAAACAGGAACCCTAACAAAAGGGGAAATGACAGTACGCAAAATTTATAGTGCCGGGAGATTCTACGACATAAGCGGTGTAGGGTATGAAGCAAAAGGAGAAATTGCTGAAAATGCGGTAAAGATTGATGCTGTCAATAATGAATCTTTGATGAGATTAATAAAATGCGCCATCATCTGTAATGACTCCAATATTGAGCGTTTAGGAACAGACGCATTTTATAACGTAATAGGATCATCAACAGAGGGGGCTCTGCTTATTTTCGGTGCAAAGTTTAGACTATTTAAGGAAAGCTTTCCAAATCCGCGCATTGAGGAAATGCCATTTGATTCTCAAAGAAAAATGATGTCCGTTCTCTATCAAGATGAAAATGAAAAGGTTGTATACGCAAAAGGTGCACCAGAAGTGATTTTGCAAAAATGCACTGCTGTACAAACGCAAGACGGTATCCAAAAAATATCAGACGAGGGGAAAAGAAACATCTTAGCAGTAAATCAACAATTATCTCTAAAATCATTTCGATCCCTCGCTTTTGCATATAAGGTTAACCCTCAAGATTCATATTCAGAAGATGAGTTTATATTTTTGGGTCTAACTGCTATGGAAGATCCGCCGCGGGAAGAAGTGGCTGAGGCAATTGTACAGTGTACACAGAGCGGTATTAAAGTAAAAATGATTACTGGGGACAATAAAGAAACAGCCCTTGCAGTTGCTGGGCAAATAGGTATTGTGGGAGATATTTTGACGGGGGAAGAGATAGGTAAACTTTCTGATGATGAGATGGCAAAGGCTGTTGTCGCCACAGCCATTTTTGCTCGTGTAAAACCTGAAGATAAATTGCGAATTGTCAGAGCACTCAAGGCAAATAACGAAATTGTTACAATGACTGGGGATGGAGTTAACGATGCGCCAGCCTTAAAGGAGGCCCATATAGGAGTTGCTATGGGGATAAATGGAACAGATGTATCACGATCTGTTGCCGATATAACCTTAAAAGATGATAATTTTGCAACAATCGTTGTCGCAATCAAAGAAGGAAGAACAATTTTTAATAACATTCGCAAGTTTGTTACTTATCAACTTTCATGTAATTTATCAGATATTTATATTCTCTTTGCTGGTATACTTATGGCACCGTATCTTGGTTGGTATACGCCAATTATCACCGCACTACAAATTCTTTTTATGAATATTGTTACCGATGACCTTCCTGCAATAACCCTTGGCTTTAACGAGACATCAAAAGACATTATGACAGAAAGACCTCGCAATAATGCCAATATCTTAACGAATGAGTTTATGAACGTTATTATTCTCAATGGGGTTTCAATGGGAGTCATCGCATTTTGCGTGGCATATCTTTCTTACAATATTATTCAATTTCCACCAGAAGTCGCAAGGACAACGGTGTTGATAAGCATGATTATGGTGCAAATTGCAAATGCGTATAATTTTAGATCGTTCCGATACAGAGTACTCAACAGAGGACTGATGGTCAATAAGTATCTCTTTTTCGCATCCATACTATCAATAATTGCCACATTTCTTATCATTTATACACCTTCTTTACGCGACATGTTTGAAACAACTGTTCTTGGTATAGAAAGCTGGTTCATTGCCGCAGGCGCTGCATTAACAATTGTTGTAATATTTGATATGCTAAAAACCATCAATAATAAAACTGGTCTTTTTTTAGATCATATACACTAACAGCAGGCTAAATAAGATTAGGTAACGACTGTTGCTGCTCGGTTTATCTCGTCTAAATCTCCATCTAGGATTGATTCCAGATTGCGCCATGATTTGTTTATTCGATGATCGGTAAGCCGGTCTTGGGGAAAATTATAGGTTCGAATTTTTTCTGCCCGCATACCCCTTCCCACCTGGGTTGCTTTTAACGATCCTATTTGCTCCTGTTGTTTTTCCAGTTCTATTTCCCACAATTTCGCCCGCAGCATAGAATATGCAATTTCTCGGTTTTGCGCTTGAAATCGCTCTGTTTGGCAGGTTATTACAATTCCCGTTGGTTTGTGCTTAAGCCGTACAGCAGTTGATACTTTATTAACATTTTGTCCGCCATGTCCTCCTGCCCGAAAAGCCTCGAATTCAACATCATCCGGGTTAATATGTAAATCAACATCTTCAAGCTCTGGCAGCACTGAAACAGTAGCAGTTGAAGTGTGAATGCGGCCTCTTTTTTCGGTTTTGGGGATTCGCTGCACCCGATGCACGCCTGCTTCATACTTAAACGCGCCAAAAGCATCTGCACCTGAAATTTTTATGACAGACTCATCAAGGCTTTCAGCTTTATACCTTAATTTTTCGGCAAACCGCGTATACATGCGAAGCAGCTCCTCGGCCCACAGTTTTGCTTCCTCGCCACCAGCTGCGCCTTTTATTTCTAAAATAACGTTACGTGTATCAAGCGACTCCTCCGAAGACTGCGTACTTGCAGACAAGCTTTCTTCAAGTTGCCTTTTTTGCTCTTCAAGCATTTGTAATTCTTTTTGCGCCAACTCTGAAAGTGCCGGGTCGGCAAGAAGCTGCTTTGTTTCGGCAATTTTTTTGTCTAGTTCCTGAATTTGTATGAGTCTGTAATCGTCCATCTACTTGAGGGATTCGAGCATTTCGCGAAGTGTCTTGGGGCCTTGGTCTTTTTGTTTTTGATCTTCCAGTTTCTTTACTTTTTTTGACACATAGGTTTTGGCAATTTCCTGCTTTTTTTGGAACTTTTGAATTCGAGAGGCAGTATCAACAAACCGTTGCTCGCCAGTATAAAAAGGGTGACAGTTGCTGCAAAGCTCCACATGAATCACTTCCTGTGTTGATCCCACAGTAAATCTATTTCCACACACGCACATCACCTGCGCTTGTTCAAAGTATGCTGGATGTATACTTGCTTTCATGATGTTAATTATAAAGTATTAACGAAGCTA
Source organism: Candidatus Levyibacteriota bacterium (assembly GCA_016182425.1). Taxonomy (GTDB): domain Bacteria; phylum Patescibacteriota; class Microgenomatia; order Levybacterales; family UBA12049; genus JACPGP01. The sequence goes on along the minus strand of JACPGP010000038.1, from coordinate 14,510 downwards.
TTGCAACTCGCTTTGGAGGGTTTCTTGAGGGATGGTTTTTTGCTCACGGGTTTTGAGGTTTTTAACAGTAACAGAATTATTTTTTGCCTCTTCTGGGCCAATAATAACTGCATAAGGAATTCCTTTTTGGTCGGCGTATTTGAGTTGTTTTTCTAAAGATGAATTTTCATCTAAATACAGTTCGATATTGATATTATTTGAGCGAAGTTTCGAAGCAACTTCGAGGGATTTTTCTTTAAGTTCTTTGAAAAAAACTGTCACTAAAGCTTTTGTTGTTTGCAAATCATCTGGAAAAAGTTTGAGCTCGTCCATTGCTTCCAAAAGTCTGTCGAATCCAAAGGCAAATCCAACAGCCGGGATATCTCTGTTTGCAAACATGCCAATCAGTTTGTCATACCTTCCGCCGCCACAAACAGATCCAGCAGTATATCCATCAATTTCAATTTCAAAAATTAAACCAGTGTAATAGTCGAGCCCTCTTGCCAGGGTGGAATCAAATATTACTCGTGAGTCGTTTAATACTTTAGTAATTTCCTTCAAATTTTCTGTTGGCCACTTTTCCAATATTTGATCAAGAGACTTAGTTGGGAGACCTTTTTCTGCCAGTTCTTTCAAAACCCCTTCTTTTCCGATTTTTTTTAATTTATCAATTATTACTATAGCAAGTGGTTCAACTCCTGCAAAATTTGCTCGATCATTGATAATAATCTTAAAATTTTTGAACCCTAATTTCTCAACTGCTTTTGTAGCAACAGCGATTACTTCTGCGTCAGAGAGGGGAGAGGAGCTTCCGACAATATCTGCATCGCACTGGAGAAATTCGCGGAATCTGCCTTTTTGGGTGTTTTCCGCCCGCCAGACTGGTTGGATTTGGTATCGCTTAAAAGGAATTGGTAACTCGTTTTGATATTGTGCCACAACGCGGGCTAGCGGAACGGTCTGGTCATATCTTAGGGCAACTTTTCTCTTTCCTAAATCCTCAAATCTATACATCATCTTATCTCCTTCCTCACCATATTTTCCAAGCAGTACTTCTTCATATTCAAGCGCCGGTGTTTCTAAAGGCTCAAATCCATACGACTCAAACACAGTTTTTAATGTGTTTATGACATACTGCCGTTTTTTCGCCTCTTTGGGCAAAAAATCCCGAAAACCCTTCAATGTCTGCACTTTTACCATATTCGTATCATATCATAATTATAGAAAATGGCTAGAGTTCGAGGAACTCCCTTAGGGATTTGGTAAGGAGGCGGGGGCCAGAAGGTTCAAGTACAACTAAATCTTCAATTCTGACACCGCCAAAACCAGGGATATAGATTCCTGGTTCAACAGAGAATACCATACCGGGTTTTAAGATATCTTTACTTTTTGGAGAAAGTGTCGGTGATTCATGGACTTGGAGGCCGATGCCATGACCAAGACTATGGGGAATGGTTGGATATCCCTTGGAGATAATATAGTCTCGAGCCACCCTGTCCACCTCGGAGGAGTCGAGGTCGCTGCCTCGCCACCATCCGAGGTGATCTATTGCCTTTTTTTGCGCTTCGAGGACGGTTTGGTACATACGTTTTTGTTCCGCAGTTGGTTTACCAAAAAAGACTGTGCGAGTCATGTCAGAGCAGTAATTGTTGACCTTTGCTCCAAAATCAAGCAAAACAAAGTTATTGGTTAGTAGTTTTCGGTTAGTTGGTTGGTGGTGGGGGATGGCAGTATTTTTTCCAAAAGCCACAATTGGTGGAAATGAGATGGCAGCATTTGCTTTTTTAATAAAAAATTCAATTTCAAAGGCCAGCTCTTTTTCGGTAACTCCTTTTTTTATTTTTCCAATAATATAATCAAATGCTTTATCACCAATTCGACATGCTTTTTCAATCGCTAAAATTTCGTCTTTCTCTTTTATAGAACGAAGACCGTTGAGATTAACATGACGTAAAATAGAAAAGTGTTTTTTGAGTATTCTGTATTCAGAAACTGTGAGATTATTTTCCTCTATTCCTAATTTTTTTATTTTATGTTTTTTTATTAACATGATTAATATTTTTTCCAGCGAATTGATGGGTGAAATTTCAAGAAGAGTAAAATGAGGAATATTACGTACTGCCTCGGTATAACGTCCATCGGTAAGAATATACCCGATAACACCAGGTGTTTTATCCGTCAACACCTGGTGTTGGGACACGATCAAAAGATATGCTTCTCGTTCAAGTGTGGAAAATCCAGAGTATCCTGTTAGATAGGTAATGTTGGGAGCGGAGGAGACAAGCGTGGCATCTGTTGATCTACTATTCATCAATTGTCTTAGTTGCCGAAATAATAATCTTTGGATTTTTGGCAATTTCGGGAAAAATTGTAACGCGAGTTGGAATAATTTTACTCTGATCTTTTTTATCCGGGAATCCAACAACTAAAATTCTCTGCCCGACTTTTATTTTGGAAAATCCTGACCGGATAAGATCCTGCTCGTTGGTATATAAGTAAGTTTTTGTAGTGGTTTGTACATCGGCAAGATATGTTTGTTTTTCGGTGGCAATGCTTACTGTAAACATTTCGCTATCTATTGCTGCCACAACGCCGTGGATTACTTTAGGAAGTATTAGCACATCGACAAATCGGGCAAGAAGCCGTCGTGATTGTTTATTGTACAACCCTAAAATGCCCAATTTTGTTTCTTTTGTTATGTCGGAAATGCCAAACGATCCACCAGCCGACGGAGAAGCAAATTTTGTGAGCTCGTCAACGTCAATAAACCTTGTAGTATTCTGTAAATCTGAAAGCGTTATTTGTGTATTGGTAACGTCGGTAACAGTGCCTATGATGCCCCGCCGTTCGACAAGTTTTAGCTCGGCAACACGAGAAGCGATTCTATCCTTTAGTTTATTTATTTGTGATTCTTCAGGAGTTGTTGGTATAGTTGGTGTTGTTGTAACAGCATGGGCATCAATAGTAAATAGTAAATAGTAAATAGTAAATATAAATAATGTTAAAAATAATTTTTTCATGTCTTAAAATGTTTCGGATGAAACGGTTACAGTACGCACAATCTTCTCTTCCTCGCCATTTTGGGCAACTGCTAGAATTGTTATTTCGTTTTGTCCATTTTCCAAAACAATGGATGATGAAAAACTGCCAGTTGGGGTAGGAGTGAGCATGTAATCATTTGTCATTGTTGTGACAATAACAGTTGCGTTAGGAGTTGTTGTGCCCGAAAGCGTAATTGTTCGTTTATCTGTGACTTCCTCATCCTTAGGTGAATCAAGAGTTATAAAAAGGGAAGATTTTTTAGGTGTGGGAGAGAGAGGGGTTTTTATGTTTTTTAGATCTGTTTCTTTGATAACTTTTGTTGTTTGATAGAAATAAAAACCAATGGCGGCAACAAAAATTCCTATCACAACAGCGATAAACGAAATAACAACTTTTTCTGTCTTCATGGGGCTTTATGATAAGATAAAAACATCCCCTTGTCAAGGAAAGCTACCTTGTGTTAGGATAGTTCAAATGGAAATTTTGCCTCTTTCAAACGTATCTTTGAAAATAAAAGGAAAAAAAGCCTCCTTGGTTGTTGATCCACAAGTCATTCGAGAGAAAGTCGAGGCAGACGGGATAGTGATTTTAACTCAGGAAGATTTTGCTGCAGCAAAAATCGAGGGGGCAAGAGTGGTTTTAAGAGGACCAGGTGAGTATGAAGTTTCAGGTATAAAGATTTCTGGCGTAAAGGTGGGAGGGCATCTTGTGTACAAACTCCATGTTGATGGTATCAATATTGCCCTAACCACAGGAAGTGCCACCGAGGGATTAAAGGATCAATTGAGCGATCATCATATTCTTATTTTATATGCTGATGCAGCCATTGATTCCTCAATAGTAGCGACTCTTGAACCAAGAGTTGTTCTTTTTTATGGACAGCAGGCAAAAGATTTTGTAAAAGATGGTGTATCAACGGCAAAGTTTTTTATAACTAAAGAAAAATTACCGGAAAAAATGGAAACAGTAATACTTCAATAATGGCAAACGTGCGTATTCCTCCACATAACGAAGAAGCCGAAAGCAGTGTTTTAGGCGCCCTTCTTATTGATAAGAATGCCATCAATGTTGTTTCCGAGCTTATTAAACCAGCGGATTTTTATAATGAGACAAACAGTATTGTTTATGATGCAATGCTAACTCTGTACGATAAAAGACGGCCAATAGATATTGTTACCCTGACTTCAGAGTTAAAAAAGCGAAAAATCTACGATAAGGTTGGTTCTTCCTATTTGATAGAACTTGTTAACGCGGTGCCAACCGCGGCAAATGTCGAACACTACGCGCTTCTTATCAAAGAAACTGCTACTAAACGCATGCTTATCACAGCAGCAATTGAGATAGTTGAGTTTGGGTACAAGGCAGATGAGGAAATACAGATTATGCTGGATAAGGCAGAGTCTTCGATTTTCTCCATCTCACAGGGACATGTGCGCAAAGGATTTATCCACGTTAAAGAGGCGATCGCGGCCAGTTTTGACAAGATTGACGAGATTCACAAAAAAGGCCACGGGCTTCGTGGTATAAGAACAGGCTTTATCGATGTAGATAATATGTTGTCTGGAATGCAGGAGTCAAATCTGCTTATTTTGGCAGCACGCCCCGGGCAGGGAAAAACGGCGATGGCGGTTAACATCGCCCAACACATCGCTGTTGTGGAGAAAATGCCTGTTGGTATTTTCTCTTTGGAAATGTCTCAGGAGGAATTGGTAGATCGTCTTTTGGTTGGACAAGCAGACGTTGATGCGTGGAGGCTTAAAACCGGCAGATTATCGGAGACGGATTTTGGTAGATTATCCGACGCAATGGGTAGCTTAGCTGACGCGCCAATTTTTATTGACGACACACCAGGTATTTCTGTTTCTGAGATGCGAAGCAAAGCACGTAGAATACAACTTGAACATAATGTAAAACTTCTTATTGTTGATTATCTGCAGTTGGTTGATCCCGGGAGGCGTTACGATAACAGGGTGCAGGAGGTATCTATTGTATCACAAGCCCTGAAAAATTTGGCCCGAGAATTAAAAATTCCGGTGTTGGCTCTTTCTCAGTTGTCGCGTGCTGTTGAACACAGGGGTGAAAAAAAGCCGCAGCTGGCCGATCTTCGTGAAAGCGGGGCCATCGAGCAAGATGCGGATGTGGTGATGTTTTTATATAAAGTGGACGATGAATTTTCCCAAAGCTTGCCCATGAAGCTTTTAGTGGCCAAACACCGCAATGGTCCAACAGGGGAAGTAGATTTGCTTTTTAGAGGAGATAGAATCCGCTTTTACAGTGTGGAGAAGAAAAGAAGCGAGTAAACTGATACTTGATTAGTATAAGTTGCATGTGATAGTGTTGGGTCATGTTTGCAGCGGGACTAATTACCTTTCGAGAAACCCTTGAGGCAGTTTTAGTTATTGGTATAGTCCTCACATTTATTGTTAAAACAAATCAGCATGTCTTCAAAAGATTTGTAGTCAGAGGGGTTGCCGCAGGAATTGGAGTAGCAGTTGTCTTAGGTTTTGCTCTTGATATCTTCTTTGGAGGACTCTCTGGAAAAACAGAAGAGATTTTCGAGGGAGTTTTAATGTTTGTCACAGCAGGATTTTTGACCTGGATGATTCTGTGGGTGCATCGCCAAAAAGATGTGGCCAAAAAAATTAAAGAAAAAGTGGCTCTCCATGCGGAAAAAGGCTATGGACTTGGTATTTTTATTTTGGTGTCAACTTCTGTTCTTCGAGAAGGAGTGGAAACAGTGTTGTATTTAAAAGCAAGCAGCCTTATTGGGGCAACAAATCAGTTGTTTGGAGCTATAATTGGTATTATTGCTGCTTTGGGGTTAGGATATGGGTTGTTTAAATGGGCTATTGGGGTAAATTTATCTAGAGTATTTACTGTAACAAGTGTATTTTTATTGCTTTTTGCCGCGGGGTTAGTAGGTCATGGAGTACATGAATTCCAGGAAGCTGGACTGTTGCCAATTTTTTCCTTTGATCCTGTGTTGAATATCTCCAACATTTTAGATCATAAAAGCACAGTTGGAGGTCTTTTGCGGGTGGTATTTGGCTACACAAGCCGCCCAACAATGCTTGAGCTTGTATCTTATGGATCGTATATTGCCTTTGTCTTTTGGCTCGAGCGCTTAACCGACCGCCTGCTCGCAAAGAGAGTATAGCTACTTTATAACTTGTGGCCAGGGAGGGAGTCGAACCCTCATGATCTTGCGATCGCACGCTCTTGAGGCGTGTGCGTCTGCCAGTTCCGCCACCCGGCCATTTTGCCTTTTACCTTTTGATTTTTGGCTTTGTATATTATATACTTTCTCCTATGACCATTCAAGAAATCTACACATTGGCAGTGGAGATGGGAGTAAAAGCCGATCCAAGAGGAGAGGAGAAGGTAAAAAAGCATCTCACAAGTATTAAAAAAGACTACGAAGACCTTTCGCAGAAGAAGAAAAAATACTTTGACAAAGAAGCATTTACAAATCCATATTCTGACTCGCGGATTCTTTTTGGCGATCCTCAAAGAAAGGTGAAAAAAATCATGGCAGGGATTGACGCAGACGCCACAGAAGTATTGCTTGCCGATAGGTTAAATCAGAAAGGCGAGGGGATTGACCTTCTTATCTCTCATCACCCAAGCGGCCACGCCTTAGCCAGTCTTTCCGAGGTGATGGATATTCAGATTGATATGTTTGCCGATGCAGGAGTGCCCGCCAATATCGCCCACGCGCTTTTTGATGAGCGGAAAGCTGCCGTGAAGCGAAAAGTAAGCCCGCTTAACCACTCACAGACTGTTGACGCGGCAAGGCTTTTGGGCATACCGCTTTTAGCTTTGCACACCATTTGGGATAATTTGGGGAATAAGTTTATGCAAACGCATATTGGCAAAAAGAAATTTGAGACGGTGGGGGAGATACTTGAATACATTAATGAAATCCCAGAGTTTAGAGAGAGCATCAAAGGGAAAGCTGGCCCATTTATTGTTTCTGGCTCTGAAAAAACCAGAGCAGGAAAAGTGGTGGTTGGTTTTACTGGCGGGACCAATCCATCAAAAGAACTGTATGTGGAAATGGCAAAAGCTGGAGTTGGAACGCTGGTGGAGATGCATGTGCCAGAGGATGCAGTGCTAGAGCTTCGAAAGCTTCATATTAATGTGATTGACTGCGGACATATGGCAGCAGACTCTATTGGAGCAAACATCTTTTTAGACGCGTTAGAAAAGAGGGGAGTAACAGTTATTGCTTGCTCAGGCCTCATTAGAATAAGACGCTCAAAATAATATGATTTCAGTCACCGAGCTTCGAGCTGGTACTATTTTTGAAGACCAGGGAAATATTTACCAGGTCGTGTCCTACGAGCATATAAAAATGGGCAGGGGTAGCGCCAATATTAAAGTAAAAGTTCAAAATGTTCGGACTGGTTCAACAACGGAAAAAAGCTTTATAAACGGGGCGCGAGTCAACGAGGTACACATTCAAAAAAAGGACATGCAGTTTTTGTATAAAGACAGCGATTTTCTCTATTTTATGGACCCCAAAACATATGAGCAACTGCAGGTGCCAGTTCAGAAATTTTTGGAACATCAATATCTCAAAGACGGAGAGATGTTTCCCATAAGTTTTTTGCACAACGAACCACTGTCGCTTAATTTGCCTCCTAAAATGGATTTTGCAGTTACTGAAACAGGGCCGAATATCAAAGGAAATTCAGCTACAAATATCTATAAAGACGCGACGCTTGAGAATAACCTTCAGACAAAAGTACCCCTTTTTATAAAAACAGGGGATCGTGTTCGTATCGATACTCGGACAGGAGAATACTCCGAAAAAGTGTAACAGATCCTTTTTATGAATAACCACTTGTTACGCGTATTACGACTACGCCCGTTTTTCTTTCTGTGGATGGCTGAAATATTCTCCCAAATTGCCATTAACATGATGAATTTTATTTTGATTATTGTGGCGTTTGAGCTTACTGGTTCAAATATGGCAGTTTCCGGCATTGTATTGTCTTTTACTATTCCAGCAATTCTTTTTGGTATTTACGCTGGTTCGTACGTTGATAAAAGAGCGAAAAAAACGATACTTATATGGACAAATCTTATTCGCGCCTTTCTGCTTTTTATCCTAGCCTTGTCACACTCGAATATTTTTTTTATATACGCGCTGGCGGTGCTTATTACCATTGTGACGCAATTTTTTATTCCTGCTGAAACGCCGATTATTCCGCTTTTGGTAAACAAGAAGCTGCTTCTTTCCGCAAATGCTCTCTTTGGAATTGGGGTATATGGCTCGGTTTTAGTAGCTTACGCGCTTTCCGGCCCGGTTTATTTCTTTTTTAAGAATTATGTGTTTTTTTTGCTTGCCGCTCTCTTTTTTATCGCGGCAGTCTTCTCGTTTCTTATTCGCGTTCCCTTTGTGAAGAAGCAAAATATCTTAAATAATGTAGAGGTATCGTTTAGAGACGAGATAAAAGGGCTCTTTTATCTGCTTGCCAGAACTAAAGCGTTGTATCATTCTTTGTTTCTTTTGACCATGTCTCAAGTGATTATTCTTATCTTGGCTACAATTGGGCCAGGATATGGCCGTCAGATTCTGGGGATAAGCGTTGATGAATTCCCACTTTTTTTTGTTACTCCGGCGGCACTGGGCATGTTTATTGGGGCAATGGTAATCGGAATTTTTTTTCACAACCGCAGGCGAGAAATGATGGCTACTATCGGTGTTGTGCTTTCGGGAATTGGCATTTTCCTTTTGCCCTATGGATCAAAGGTTGCCTCCAAAGGATTTATCACTACGATCAATACTTTCCTTCCAGCTTTTCTGACTGTTGATATTTTACACATGATGATTTTTTTCGCCTTCTTTTTGGGTGTAGCCAACGCGCTTGTTTTTGTTCCCTCCAATACGTTGCTTCAGGAAAAGACAGAAGATACCTATCGCGGCAAGGTCTACGGACTTCTTAATGCGCTGGTTGGTCTTTCGTCGCTTCTTCCTATTATTATTGTTGGCAGCTTTGCCGATCTTATCGGGGTAGGATGGGTGCTAACCGGCATTGGCAGCACTGTGATGTTTCTTGGTGTAGTACGAATGTTTCTTTGGAGGAAAAGATAACAAGTTATGGATATTTTTCCCGTTGTTGTTCTCGTTTTTTGCTTACTTATCTCTCTTTTTGCGCTGTATTTGTTAGCAAATGACGATTTTGTTTTACTGAGAAAACAGGTTTTGATAACCAAAATATTCGACATCGCCTTCTTAATTTTTGGGGTTTCGCTTTTTTCCGCTCGGTTATTCTACGTCTTGTTCCATTTTGATCAAACGTTTTTGAGCCCGTTCGTCTTTTTACTTTTTCCCTATTTTCCCGGTCTGTCGTTACCAGGGGGTATTGTTGGGGGAGTATTATTCTTTTTTTCCTACTCACATTCGGCAAAATTACCAATTGGAAGAGTATTTGATGTTTTTTCTCTATCACTTTTTAGCGCTCTGCCATTAGGACTATTGATGCAATTTCTGGTTATTAAAAAAGAGTTTTTTGCTATTCTTTTGCTGTTTTTAGGAGTAGCAGCGTCAATATTTTTCTTTATTATGTTTATTCGTAGTTTCCAAAAAGGAAATTTTAAGGATGGGAGTATCGGCTTTCTTTCTCTCTCGTGTTTTTCTCTTATTGCTTTTATTGCAGAGTTTGTTGGGAAAAAAGAGAATGACGTCTTGCTCATTGGTGTTTTCCTTGTTTCCGCGGTATTTTTTGTACATCAAGAAAAACCATTTTTGAAGATAAAAAATCCCTTCAAAAAATAATATGGAGCCAAATGTACTTTACGAAGATACGCAGTTTTTTGTCTTGGATAAACCTGCTGGGATGACCGTGAATAAAGCGGATACCACGAAGGGGGAGCGGACGGTACAGGACTGGATAGCCAGTAAATTTTCAATTTTCAATTTTCAATTTTCAAAAGACGAGGAATCGGATTTTTATAAAAGGGCGGGGATAGTTCATAGGATTGATAAGGAGACTTCGGGAATTTTAGTTGTTGCCAAGACATTAAGTGCTTTTTTGGAGTTGCAGAGGCAATTTAAAGAAAGAATTGTTAAAAAAACATATCTGGCACTTGTGCATGGGAAGGTTATACCAGAGGAGGGGGAGATTAGGGTTCCTGTTGGAAGATTACCTTGGAATAGAAAGAGATTTGGGGTTGTGGCAGGCGGGAGAGACGCGGTAACCCGGTACCGTGTTATAAAAAACTATACGCTAAACACTAATCTCTATACGCTTCTCGCGCTTTTTCCAGAAACCGGGAGGACTCATCAAATTAGGGTTCATTTGAAGTATTTTGGACATCCGATCTTTAGTGATTCATTGTATGCAGGGAGAAAGACAGCCAGAAATGATAGAAAAATTCTTCCTCGTGTTTTTTTGCACGCTACAAAAATTTCATTTATCCATCCAAAAACAGGAAAAACAATCTCTTTTGAAAGCCCGCTACCAAAGGAGCTACAAAAGATTATCCAGACAACGTAAGTTGATTTCTTTATTTGTTTATTGGTAGTATTGGTAGTATTGGTAGTATTTTGAACGGAGGTGATTCTATGGGTAGTTTTGGTGGTTTTTATAAGGGAGAAAAAAAGAAGCAAAAAAAAGATAAACAGGGAAAGCAGCAATCTATGGGAGGAAATGCGCCGACTTTTGCTCTCCCTGAAATTATTTCACGAAAGAAACCTGCTTCGTAAAATACATGAGGGTAAAAAAGAAACAAGATGCAAATAATAAAACGCTTCGAATGGCGTTTGTTTTTATTGCTTTGGTTTTATCTCTTATTGTAGGTTCTTATGCTTCAAAAATCTTTCAAATAGCAAAAGAGAGTCTTTTCGATGGATCTCACCGCCTTACAGTTTTGTTTGAGCATACCGTGATCTCCTTTGCGCCTTGGGAAAAGAGTATTTCCGTGCTGGAGGTAGAAATGGTAGAAAAGGTCAATTATCAAACATTGTCCGTGATGCTTGGACTTCCCATAGACGGTTTCGTTATTTCTTCCCATCCTTTTGAGCCTGTTAAAGAAAGCCGGCAGGTTTTATCTCTTTTGTGGCGCGGTTTCATAAAACAAGATAGTTTAGAAACAAATCTTACTACTTTTGATTTTGCCAGACTCTGGCTATTTACGAGATTTACTCCTTCCTACCAGTTTGTCAAAAAGGATTATCGTGTTATTTCATTAGATGATGTTTTATCGGATACGCAGTTGGATAAATTGATGGCGTCTTTATTTTTAGACGTTGCTCTCTCCGAAGAGAAAGTAAGTATTTATATTGTCAATGCCAGCGGTGTTACTGGCTTGGGAAATAGAATCGCTCGATTACTGACTAATGTTGGTGGAAACGTCGTCGCCGTTTCCACAGGAGACAGCATGCTTCCTGTATCTGAAATTTCCGCAGCAAACATGGATACGTATACTCTTAAGAAAATACGCAGGCTTTTACCGTACAAAGTGACTATGCTTAATAAAAAGACCATAGCGGATATTGTAATTACTCTTGGCAAAGATAAATCAGGGCTTTTTTCGCTGTAAAAAATAAAATCAGTCATTGACAGTTTCTTCGCTGTTTGTTGTTTCCCAATCTTCCTCTTGTTGATCTTTGGCGCTTGTTTTTGTGTTAAAAACGATCTTGTTTTTTTCCGCAGATATAAGAAAAGAGGGCTGGTTTTTAAATCGGCTGACCCGTTTTACTTCTTTTATAAAGATAACTACATGGTTTGGCGCCGCTGATTTTACGCAGGCTTTGTAAATATTTCCTCCCCTGATGAATTTAATAAGTCTTTTCCCTATGTCATCCGGAAGTACACCAATGTACTGATTTTTACCGTCGAGAACAAAAATTTTTAGCCGTTTTATATGGAGAGAAAGCAATTCTCCTGCCATGAGGTGGGAAATAATTTTTGGCTCTGCGACATTCACTAGTTCTATCACTTTGGTTTTGCCGTTTTCTTCTAAAAACATCATGTAAATGTCCTCTGTTAAAAGGGGTGTGACGTTTCCAGCTCGTTTTTTTGAGCCCGTTTTCTTAAAACCCGTAATGCGTTTTATGTTTTTTAGCGCGATTTGATTTTGACCATCAATCGCGAGCACTTTTTCGTATGTATGCCTGGCCTCTTTTATTTTATCAAGCACGGAGAAAGCCAGAGCCAGGCGATTGAGGGTTTCAATATCGTTTGGATTTTCTTTAAGAAGCTTTTTGTTTATGCTGATGGCATCATTCCAGTTTCCTTCAAAGGCTTTTTGGATTGCTTGGGTCTTAAGCGGTATCATGTTTCCAAAAGAGGACAAGGAGCATTTTACACTTCTTTCTTGCAAAAGTCAAGATGGAAACAGTATAATAGCCTTTATGTCTGGACATTCAAAATGGGCACAAATTAAGCGGCAAAAAGGAGTAACCGACATTAAGCGAGGACAGGCTTTTACAAAAATCGCCAATGGTATAACTATTGCTGTGCGGCAGGCAGCCGGCTCTACCGACCCAAATCAAAATTTTCGCCTCCGTCTGGCAATCGAGAAGGCTCGCGCGGCAAATATGCCCAAAGAAAACATTGAAAAGGCTATCGAGCGGGGAAAGGGAGTAGGGGAAGGCGCGGTAGGCCTCGAAGAGGTGGTGTATGAGGGGTTTGCTCCAGGCGGTGCAGTAGCTGTTATAGTGGAGGCTGCTACAGATAACAAACAAAGGACGACCGCTGAAATTAAGAATATTTTTGAAAAGGCTGGGGCAGTGTTTGGGCAGCCCGGCTCGGTAGCTTATCGGTTTGAAGTGACAGGTGCTATTTTGTTGTCAAAAAGCGATATTCCGGTTGATGAAATTATGCTTTTGGCAGCAGACGCTGGTGCGCAAGATTTGACAGAAAGAGGGGATGAGGTGGTAATTTATACAAAACCGGAAGACCTTAATAAAGTTAGATCGGCGCTTTTACCGCGCGGACTTGCGATAAAAGATGCCGAACTTATCCGCAGGCCTCTTTTGACACAGACAGTGACAGACAAAGAGAACCAAGAAAAATTGACGGCGTTTATTAGTAAGTTAGAAAGCTTGGACGATGTGCAGAAAGTGTATACAAATAATGTATGAGCAGACGAAGAAGACCTTTTGTTTTTCTTCTGCCTTTTCTCACCAAGCGTCAACGGTTTATTATCGCAGTGGTGGCACTCTCGCTGGGGCTTTTTGCCACGCAGCATCTGCTGGGAAAATCTGGAGTTTTTGTTTCTTTTCTGCTTTCTTTTCTGACTGTTTTCTTTCTTTTCTTATCTAATCATCAAGACATTAAGCAGAATTTTTCTCCTTTTCTTTTCGTGCTGCCTTTTTTCTACAGTCTTGCCTTTGGGCTTTTCTATTTTTTAGTTCCGGCACGTTTTCTCACAAGGCTATTAATGACCTCGCTCTATGCGGGCGGTCTATATTCACTTTTTCTTAGTGAAAACATTTTTACTGTCGCATCTATGCGAACCATTGCCCTTCTGTCGAGCGCTCGAACAGTCTCGTTTATTATAACGATTATTTCTTATTTTTTTTTATCAAACGTTATTTTTTCTCTTAATCTTCCTGCTGTATCAGAGGCGGCAATCGTTTTTTCCTACACATTTTTACTTACAGCCCAATCAATTTGGTCTTATACTTTTTCGAAACTGTCTTCTTTTCATTTTATTTGGGTTTTTGCTCTTTCTTCGTGCTTATTTGAATTGTCGCTTATCCTATGGTTTTGGCCAAGCGATCCCACGTTTATAGCTCTTTTTCTTACGGGAATTTTTTATACTTTTGTCGGGCTTTCTCATGTTTGGCTGGACAAGCGGCTTTTTAGAAATATTCTGTGGGAATATATATGGGTATCTGTTATTGTGTTTTGCATTTTATTTTTATTTACTTCTTGGAAACCATAAAAATTTCTTCTGTAGTGGCGGGGAAGGGGAGCAGTTTACACAGAGGAGTGATAAATAGCGTTCGATGATGTGATACAGTTTGATACAGATAAAATTATAGGACTATTTTGCTTGTATTAAACGAAACTAAGTGTGGATAACTTCCTACTTTTCACGGAATATTACCTCGACTTTTCACAGAAGATCCATATCAGAAATATCCGTCTATCATCTCTTAGGGAATATAGACGTACTCTTTGCATTGAAAAAAATACGAAACCCTCTATTCTGCATTCTGTATGTTTTCGAGGCTAAAATAATGAGTTTAGATTGATATTACAAGCTAAATATGTTCGACACCAGGTCGCCTGGGGGGAGGGGCTCTCAAGCACACATTTGTTGGTATGCATAATAAAACTGCCATAGGAAGCTCAATCGCTAACACAAAAATGCCTGTAGTGTCGCCAGAGAGGACAGTGCTCTGTCTACTGATGATATTTTGGAGAAATTTATCAAAAAGAACCATAGGGGGAAGCAAAATACATTATGTCGTAGAATAATACTTTTACGACGTGTTCCAGGCATGAGTATCGGAGAAGTGGCTGTTT
>JACPGP010000036.1 GCA_016182425.1 Candidatus Levyibacteriota bacterium | reverse complement strand
ACAGGATTAGGAAAAAGAGTAAAAAGCAAAAAGAAAGTAATAATAGTTGCAAATATTTTCATGAAACAAGATTAGTCTAGCATAACTACGTACATTTTTGCAAAAGCGTGTGTTATACTTGCATTGCTTAATGAAAAATCCGGTTTTTTGGCGTTCGCTTTTTGTCGTTGGAATAGCAATTATTATTGTTGGTGTCTTTTTATTGACAAGGCAGAAAAGTTCTTCTCGAGCACCTATAGACCAACAAGCGCAAACAACAGTTGAAGAAAAAGTTCCATCCTAAAAAAGAAAGCACAAGTTCTGCTGTTTACTCATCTTTAGAAATTACGTCAGAAGGGGTGCCTGGATCTATGGCGTTTCTGATTGAGGATACAAAAGTAAAGTTTGTTAATGAATTGCTTCAAAATAATATTACAACAAAAGAGACAACACTTGGAAATCTAAAGGCTACAGAGACAGAAGATGCTGTTAAAACAGTACTTTTGGCGATTGATCAGGGAATACTTTTTAAACTAGAGATTAATCCAGATAAAAACAAATCCTATTGGGATAGCGTTTATAAGATAGTGCTTTCTAGTTTTTCCTTTGTTGCCCCGAAGTCTGCTACTTCGGATAGTTTGGAGAGTGGAGAAGAGATAATTTTGGAAGAGGATGTTATTGAATAAAAATATGGACAAACATAAAGATTGGAAGCAGAAATCAACTCTTATTCGCAAATGGGCACTTGTTTCAACATCTGAGGTAGGATCTGGCCACCCCACTTCTTGCATGTCCGCAGCAGATTTAGCAACAGTTCTTTTTGACAAGTATTTTACTTACGATATACAAAATCCTAAAAATCCTTTTAATGATCGTTTTATCCTTTCCAAAGGCCACGCCTCACCACTTTTATATACACTTTTTGCGATGAGTGGTGGGTTAGAAATAGAAGAGCTTAAAACTTTACGAAAATTTGGTAGTCGCTTAGAAGGCCATCCCAGCCCAAACTTTCCATATGCAGAAGTAACAACTGGTTCTTTAGGGCAGGGTCTATCCATAGGGGCCGGCATGGCGTTGGCAGGTCAGGATTCACAGAAGGTGTATGTATTACTTGGTGATGGAGAGTTGGCAGAGGGGAGTGTATGGGAGGCGGCAAATTTTGCATCGTTTTACAGACTTCATAATCTTATCGCTATTGCAGATATTAATGGTTTAGGACAGTCTCAGGAGACAATGTTTGATCATCATCTTGATGAATATATTCAGCGATTTTCCGCTTTTGGCTGGGAAGTTATTGCCATTAACGGGCATGATTTTTCGGAAGTTGATAAAGCATTTTCTTTGGCCATTGGAAATAAATCTGACAAGCCATTTGTGATTGTTGCCAAGACGGAAAAAGGCAAAGGCGTTTCGTTCTTGGAAGGAAAAGATGGGTGGCATGGAAAACCGCTTAAAAAAGAAGAATTGGAGGATGCCCTGGAAGAGTTAGGTGATGTTTCAGATGATTTGAGATTTACTCTTCGTTTGCCACAAGAGAAAAAAGTATCAAGTATCAAGTATCAAGTATCAAGTATACCAATAAATTATAAAAAGGGAGAGGAAATCGCAACTAGGGAAGTGTATGGGGAAAATTTAGCAAGGCTGGCAGATAAAAATCCTTTTATTTACGCATTAGATGGTGATGTAAAAAATTCGACTTACTCCCAAGATTTTAAAAAAGTTCATCCAGAGCGATTTATAGAATGCTTTATTGCCGAGCAAAACATGGTAGGAGTAGCAACTGGACTTTCGACCCTTGGAAAGGTTCCATTTGTTTCAACATTTGCAGCGTTTTTAACCCGCGCTTTTGACCAAATTAGAATGGCAGCCTTATCTATGGCAAATGTTAAGTTTGTTGGCTCACATGCTGGAGTTTCAATAGGAGAAGATGGGCCATCGCAGATGGGACTTGAGGATATGGCCATGTTTGGCGCACTTCCAAACTCTGTTGTTTTGCATCCTGCCGATGCGGTATCAACTGCAAAACTTCTGCCTCAAATGGTATCGCACATTGGGATATCGTACCTTCGCATGCTGCGTGCAAAAACACCGGTTTTGTACGATGTAAAAGAAGAGTTCAAAATTGGCGGATCTAAAATTATTCGTAAATCAAAACACGACAAGCTCACTATTGTGGCAGCAGGGATTACAGTTCACGAAGCACTAAGGGCATACGAAACGCTAAAGAAAGAAAATATTTTAGTTAGAGTGGTTGACTGCTACTCTATTAAACCAATTGATAAAAAAACAATTGAACAATGTATTAATGAAACAAGAAAACCAATTATTATTACTGTTGAGGACCATTTTGACCATGGAGGTTTAGGTGATTTTGTGCTTTCGGCAGTGTCAGAAACCGGAGCACATGTTGAAAAATTGGCAGTACGGCAAATTTCCCGCTCCGGCACCAAAGATGAGCTTCTCAACTACGCCGGCATCTGTGCAAAACACATTGTCGAAAAGGTAAAAAGCCTTATATAAAGATGTGGATTGGTCTACTTGGGTTGTTTGTTGTTGGTATGCTTGGAGGATTCACTCCCGTAATGATTAAATTCGGAGTAAGAGAGTTTCCTCCTTTACTTCTTACAACGCTTCGATTTTTGGTTGCGAGTATTGTTTTTTATCCTTTTTTCTTCAGATATCAGAGGAACC
>JACPGP010000035.1 GCA_016182425.1 Candidatus Levyibacteriota bacterium | reverse complement strand
TTCGTAATGAACAATTCCACTTTTCAAAACTGGATGAATATCTTGACTTTCCGATGCTTTTATAAATGCAATAAAATCGTCAATTTGGGAACGAATCTGATCTGCAGGTGGGGGCCGAAACGATACTTCTCCACTCCGACTATTCTTCACCACTACCTGCGTTTTTCGATATTCGCCACACTTCTCCTCGGGCAAAATTTTATCAACAGTCATTTTATGGATCATTTTTATAAGCGCTTCATCTATCCTTGACTCGCCAATAAACTCCATTACCTTCCGGTAATTAATAACCTCCTTAATATCGCGGTCTCGCGCTACCACCTCTTGTCCTGCCAAAACTTTCTCCGCCTGGTCTAAATTAAGCTCATTTCCCTCAATATGGGTTCCGTAATGCACTGTACGCACGAGCGCATCATTTCTAAACTGCTTTTCGTAATATGGCAAAAGCGGTGCATGATCAATAACCTCTTTACAAGCTTCGATAACGCCAATATTTTTAAGAATTTTATTGGTAATGGTGAATTTTGGAGAATACATGTCTTAATTAACGCACATTTCCCGAATAATGACAAGCGATTATGTATTACTGAGTAATATCTTCATAACCCGGGGTATCTCGTCAGCTAGGTCTGAAGCGTTAAAATATGGTCCGACTCTTTGGTAGAGACTTTCTCCTGCTTTTTTGTTAATATAGCTTCCGGTTGCTGCAGCAAGAAACTCCTCATTTTTGCAATAAAGGGCTGCAATTAACCCTGCCAAAACATCCCCTGTCCCCCCTTTTGTCATCCCCTCATTGCCACCCTTTATCTCTACACATTTTTCTGATGAACAAACAATATCAATTTGTCCCTTAAGAAGAATTATGCAGTTATATTCTTTGGCCTTCTCCGCAATGTCATCCCGACCAAAAAGTTTTTCAAACTCTCCCTTATGAGGTGTTAAAATAGCATTGTGGGGTATTAGTGTTGGCTCAATCACCTGCAGACTACCCCCATCAATAACCCACTTCTTGCGGGGATATTTTTTGAGAAGTGATTCTGTTAATTCTTTTGTATCATCATCCCCCTCTTCCAATCCCTCTTTACGAGGCAATCCTGGGCCAATAAGCACACAATCCGCCTCGCCGATGTACTCATCTATTTTATTCCGAGGGACAATAATACCATTTCTAAATTGCTCTTTAAGGTGCAAGACAACATTATTATTCTCCTCAACCGATGAGTAATACACCATATCCACGATTCTTGAGGCAACGGTGAGTGGCCAAAGAGATGCGGCATGAAACAGTTTTGACCCTCCAATCACCATCAATTTCCCATTCTGCCCCTTATGCGAATCCTTTTGTGGTTTATAAAGTTTTTTAAGGTCAGATAAATCAAATTCTTGCATTTATTTCTCTAATTCTATCACATTAGCTTCTTTCAGATGCTTTTTATCAATAAATTCCTTGTGTGTTGTGGTAAGAATTGTCTGCTGCCGATCCATTATTTCTGAAACCAAATGGATATGCGCGTCATCAAGCTCTGAAAAGATGTCGTCCAGAAGAAGTAATGGACGCTGACCTGTTGCTTCCTCCATAAAGATAAGCTGCAAGAGCTTTAGTTGCAAGACAACCAGCCGCTGCTGGCCACGGGAGCCGAAAAGCTTCATATCGTGGGTTGTTTCCCTCATATTATTAAACATAAAAACAGAAAAATCGTCTCGATGCGGCCCAACCAGCGTTACCCCCGCACCCATTTCGGCATCCTTATACTGCAAAAGCCGCTCTTTTGAAATAACACTTTTGTCATAAATAGCGGCAAAATCAAATACATCTTTTTCCTTACTATTAAGGAAGGCAATAAATTCCTCCCGCCTTTTTGTGATTACCTCTCCTGCTTGAATAAGAAGTTGATCCCAGTAGGTAAACTGTCGTTCGTTTCGCACGCCTTTTTCCCTTGCTAAGTCAAGCAAGGCGTTTCGCTGCCGCAAGGCCTTGCTGTAGGTTATAAGGGCCTGACGATATTCTCTGTCCACCTGCGAAATACTCTCATCAAGAAAGTTTCGGCGTACCGACGGAGAATCAACAACAATCTCTAAGTCTGCTGGGGCAAATATGACAACCATAAGATTATCTGTAAAATCAATTCTGCGCTTAGAAACGCCATTGACTAAATACTTCTTTAGTTGTGTGGTGAGCACTACTTCAAGTTCTGAATCATCAGTTTTTCCTTTTACCCTGGCCAACTCTTCTTGAAATCGAATCATTTCCACATCTCTTTCTGCTCGAAAACTTTTACCAGAACTTAGAAGATAAATTGCTTCCAAAAGATTTGTTTTGCCAGAGGTATTGGGACCAACGATAACGGTAGTATAAGGACTGAAAGTAAAATCTGACTTAGAATAGCTTCTGAAATTCTGAAGTGAAAGGTGTTCTAAAATCATTCAATAGTGGTTCCTACAAATTCTTGCCCTGCAAAGTACTTCTCAATGTTTTCAAAATCATTGCCGTTTACGATGACAACTTTAATCCCTAACTCCTGGGCTTTTTGGGCGGCAATGGGGTCAAATGGAGCATTCATCCCGGGAATCCATTCATCCCCAACAATTTTTCGAAAATCCGCCCAGGAAATTTTATCAATTGGCTTTGCCTCTGGAAATTTCTTTGGATCCTTATCATATACTTTTTCGATGTTACTTAAATTTAGTACTGTTTTTACACCATAATCCTCGCATAAAAGTACTGCATCGTAGTCTGTTGACCAACCTGGTTTCCATCCACTTGCCACAACCACTGGCTCTTTGGCTTTTCTGATAATCTCGTAGTTTTTAATAATGTAGGGGTGAGCGATATCTCGGAAAATGGTGCGAATAAGATGGGCGTTTAGTCTGGTGGCATGAATACCAAGCCAATCTAAATCATCTCTATTTAACTCATGGCCAATCACTTCTCGCGCGGCGTCGCGGTAACTTCTGGCTGTTGAGCCGCCACCTGTCACTAAAAAAAACTGCCTGGTTCCCCCAGACAGTTTTGCGCGAACAAAACCATTAAGTTTGGAAAGAAATTCTGTGTCAATTCCACTATTAGGAATAATAAGCCCATCTTTGGTATCTTAACACAGATCTAAAAAAGAACGCAAGGATTATTGCTGGCAGGTGGGGCAAAAGTAACTGCCGCGGCCGCCTAGGATGATTTTTTCAATTGTAGTGCCGCATTTTTTACATGGTTTTCTGTCCCGGCCATACACAAAGGCATAATCTAAAAAGTACCCCTTACGGCCCTCTGCGTCCACAAAATGAGCACGGCTTGAACCTCCATGCGCAATTCCATCTGTTAATGATTTGATAATCCCGCTATGCAATTTCTTAAACTGCAAATCGTCAAGATCTTTTACCTTGGTCTTAGGGTCAATTTTGGCATCAAAGCACGCCTCATTGGCATAAATATTACCTACTCCTGATACGACTGATTGATCCATAATCGCCACCTTAACAGGCATACTTTTATGTCTTAATAAATTAGTTTTAAGAATTTGCCAGCTAAACTCTTTGGTCAACGGCTCCGGTCCCAAGGTACCTGGAATACCCTCACCAAATTTCACAATTTTTATCCAGCCAAATTTTCTTTGGTCATTAAAATATAAATGAGATCCGTCGCTGAATGTAAAAATTACTCTTGTGTGAGAATTGGGCATTTTGTCCCTCATGTCCGGTGTCGGATGCCCGCCAATAAACCGCGAACTTGCCCTGAGCCTTGTCGAAGGGTTGTAAATAAGCTGACCGGTCATTTTCAGATGAAATAACAAAGTCATTCTCCCCTCAACATCAATTCCTAATATCTTAGCTCTCCTCCAGACTTGCTGTATTTTTTTATTTTTCAAATCCTTCGCTTTGCCAATAAATGATTTTGGGGACAGTACTTCAATGTTACTAATGGTTAACCCAATGGTTTTTTTCTGCAAACCCAATTTTATTGTTTCAACTTCCGGAAGCTCTGGCATATTATTAAAAACTGGGGGCAAGACTTTTCAAATCAATTGCTATGTAATCAAGACGAAGTAGTATTAAAAAAATCACTAGTCCAATAGTCACAATTGCTGCTTCTTTTGGAATCCGTTTTCTGTGCCTCATTACTTTTAAAAGCACAAGATAAAAAAGCGACAAAAAGCTGGCCACTGAAAACATGTACACCGCGTGCCACACGCCCAAAAAATTCCACTGCCACGGTTTTGGCATAGCCCAATTTATTATCCCCTCCACTGCCTGCATAATATTAAAGTATGCGGTAATGCAAAATCCCAAAAAGAGTGCCAGATGAATTATCCTCTTTCTTACCATATTCCAATGTTTTAAGATAAATGTCATGGCAATCATATTAACAACAGGCAGAATAATACCATCGCCAAAAATGGCGGATTTATAGCTTAAGATGGCACGAAATTGCAAAACCAATGGTGAGTTAACCCAAAGAAGGTAAAGATTCAATATCGCCCCCGCAGCAAAGCCAAAGAAAAACGTTGCAAATCCAACACCGAAAATAAGGTATGGTCTGCTATCAACATCTGTAATAACTGCTTCAACTTTTTCCTCAATAATATCCTGAATAATTTGCCTCATGCTTTTACTACTCTTGAAATAAACAGCTGTATCTCACTCTTAAATCGCTCTTTGGAAAACCTTTGCGCTTGCTTGACGCAATCATTAGGATCAATTATTGCATTGTTGAATTGCTTCATTGCTTTTTTAAGACTTTCAACGGAAAGCTCTTCAAAAAAGATCCCAGTTTTACCCTCCACTACCGATTCTACAACACCGCCAGACTTATACGCAATAACAGGTGTCCCGGCACTCATTGCCTCAACAGGGGTAATGCCAAAATCTTCATCTTCAGAAGCGTTAATGTACGCTTTCGCATTTCTCATCAGCTTCCACTTTTCTTCATCGCTCACTTCCCCAACAAATTCAGAACCTTTAATTTCTTTTTCGTATCCGGCAAATCCTTTCCCAAATACCTTTAGTGGCACATTTAGGTCTCGGCAGGCTTTGATAATAAGATCAATATGCTTTGGCCTGGCTAATCTTCCCCCAGCCAAATAATATTTACCCTTCTCTTTTCCCTTGATACTACCTGTTGTGTCGATTGGTGGATACACAACCACTGCTTCCCTTTTATAAAACTTCTTTATTCTTGCTGCTACTTCTTGCGAGTTGGCAATATAGTAATCAACGTTTTTGCTGCTATTAAAATCTGCAATTCTCAAAAAATGATTAGCAATTTCTCCCAATATTCGAAAGACAATGTTTTTCTTCCACTCTCTGGCTGTTGCATACCCATATAAATACCTAGGCGGTGTGTGGCAGTAGCAAATCTGCACAGCCTTTTTTTTATTAAGAAGATTTGGAAAATACGCTCCTGTTGCGGAAACAATCACCACATCAAAATCTGAAAAATCAAATTGCCCAAAGACAAATGGCATAAGTATACGAAATGGGCTAATAAGTTTGTGTCGAAAAGGGATGCCTTGAAGCCAAGATGTCCGAATATCCCACCCATCAAACCGCTTTATATGCGGCCCTAAAAACTCTGGGAGATTAACCGTTGTATACACTGGTGCATCTGGCCAAATTTCATGCAATGCCTCAAGCACCCTCTCCGCTCCTCCATACTCTTTAATATAATCATGCACAAGCGCAACTCTCATAACAATCCCAACTGCCCATCTGTATTCTTTCGGGTAGATGTCGCTTTGATTTTAATGGATTCTTCTGGTTCTTTACCTTCAAGCCGTTTGACTAAACTCTTAAACCCTAGCTCCTCAAATGCTTCTTTGGCTGCCTTTCTATCAAAGTTTTTCA
>JACPGP010000034.1 GCA_016182425.1 Candidatus Levyibacteriota bacterium | reverse complement strand
TGTGATACAATACTCACATGAAATTTGAGCTTGTTTCAAACTTTAAGCCAACCGGCGATCAACCGCAGGCAATTGAAAAAATGGTTGACAATATAAAGAAGGATAAAAAGTACCAAGTTCTTTTAGGAGTGACTGGATCAGGAAAAACTTTCTCATTAGCAAATCTGATAGCACGTGTGCAGCGGCCGACCCTTGTTATTTCGCACAATAAGACACTGGCTGGTCAACTATACCAGGAATTTAGGGAATTTTTCCCCAAAAATGCTGTTTCTTACTTTGTTTCTTACTATGACTACTACCAACCAGAAGCATATATTCCTCATACCGATACCTACATCGAAAAAGAGGTGGAGATTAACGAAGAAATCGACAAGCTGAGACTTTCTGCAACAACAAATTTACTCACACGACCAGATACGCTGGTTGTTGCGTCTGTTTCTTGTATTTATAATTTAGGCTCACCAATTGAGTATGGAAAATTTATATTAGAGCTAAAAAAGGGCATGGTAATAAAACAAAAAGACATATTGATTAGGCTTACAGACTTACAATACGAACGTAATGAATACGCATTCGAACGAGGTACATTTCGTGTACGCGGTGAGGATATAAATATCTTCCCAGCCTACATGGATTATGGTATAGAGATTGCTTTTGCAAATGACATAATAACTGGCATCTCGCAGTTTGATCCACTAACCGGTGATACTCAACAAAAACTTGATAATATTGTTATTTACCCTGCCAAGCACTATATGACAGATCCCAAAAGTTACCAAAGTGTCTTCGGCCAGATTAGACGTGATTTAAAAATACGGGTTGATGAATTAAAAAGTAAAAATAAGCTTGTGGAAGCTCAAAGGCTGCAGCAGCGAACAAACTTTGATTTGGAAATGATTCGAGAGGTTGGTTTTGTCAATGGCATCGAAAACTATTCTCGTTACTTTGACGGCAGAAACCCCGGTGACCCACCATATTCACTATTAGATTATTTCGAGCAGGCAGATAAAAATTGGTTGCTAATTATTGATGAGTCGCACATGACCATGCCCCAAATTCGTGGCATGTACAATGGCGACCGGAAACGCAAAGAAACACTGATTGAATACGGATTCCGATTACCAGCAGCATACGACAACAGACCGCTTCGCTATGACGAGTTTATGAAGCTAACACACCAGATTGTATTTGTGAGTGCCACGCCCGATACCTATGAGCTATCACTTGCAACAGAAAGTGATGCCATTGTCGAGCAGCTAGTCCGTCCAACAGGTCTTGTTGACCCACAAGTTATTGTACGAAAGACAAAAGGTCAAATAGAGGACTTAATACACGAAATACAAAAACATGTTGTAAGAAAAGAACGCGTGCTTGTTACAACACTCACCAAACGAATGGCAGAAGAACTTTCTTCTTATCTTGAAGAAAGAAGTATAAAAGTTTCATATCTTCATTCAGATATTGAAACCCTCAATCGTCAAGACGTGCTGGATAATCTGCGCCTGGGAACATACGATGTGCTCGTTGGCATTAACCTGCTTCGAGAGGGATTGGATTTACCAGAAGTTTCCCTGGTAGTAATTTTAGATGCTGACAAAGAAGGATTTTTACGAAGCAGAACTTCCCTTATTCAAACCATGGGTCGAGCTGCAAGACATTTAGAGGCGACAGTTATTATGTACGCAGACAACATGACAAAATCAATGCGAGAAGCAATTAGTGAAGTTAAGCGTCGCCGAAAAGTGCAGCTTGCCTATAATAAGAAACACAAAATTACACCAAAAAGCATCGAAAAATCAATTCGGGCAAAACTTGTTGAAGAACAAGAAGAGATAGACGAGAGAAAAAAACTTGTCCTTCTCGAACAAAAAGAGGTACTTTTACCAGATGAGAAGGAAAAATATCTTAAACTATTACGAAAAGAAATGAAACAAGCAGCCCTTGACTTGGATTTTGAATCAGCTGCCCTTCTTCGCGACAGAATAAAAGCGTTACAAATGCATTAAAATTGCCGTTACTTTTGATTTCGAAGGTAATATAGTTTGGCCCGGCGAACTCTTTTTTTGGGCTTTGCCTTAACCATAACTTTTTCGATATTAGGTGATGTCACTGGCCAAATACGCTCAACAGCTACATCACCAACAACTTTTCGCACCGTAAAGCTTTTATTTTCTCCCCTACCGCCAATTCCCAAAACTACTCCCTCAAAAACTTGCGTTCTGGTCTTTTGATCCTCTTTTATTTTTTGGTAAACCCTAACTGTGTCTCCAGGATTAAAATCAATTGTTGTTATCATAAAAATGTATTATACCATACATGCTCGCAAGAATCCTAAAAAGAGTGGATGGGGACGAAGCGGCCTGCTTTTGTATTCGGGATGACCCTGCGTACCAAGGTAAAATGGATGTGAACTTTGTGGTAATTCGATAATTTCGACTAAGCTCTCAATCACTGATCGCGCGCTGATTACAAAACCATGCCTTTCAAAACCTTCTGTAAACTTATTGTTAAATTCGTAGCGATGACGATGACGTTCACTGGTTAAACCTTTTTGTTTATCTATAAATACCCTGTACTGATCATAGAGTGTGTATGCACGGGTTCCCTCTTTGACAATTGCTTCCCAGGCACCAAGACGCATAGTACCGCCATAGGCGCGCCTTTCCATAAATTCTTTTTGTTTTGGCATCAGATCTATCACTGGATATGCTGTATTTTTACTATTCTCTGTTGTGTTAGCATCTTTCCATCCTAAAATATCGCGCGCAAAAGCCACAACTGCCAGCTGCATGCCGTAGCAAAGTCCTAAATATGGAATGTTTTTACGCCGGGCATACGATGCAGCTACAATCATTCCTTCCGCTCCCCGCTCTCCCCAACCAATTGGAACAATAATTCCGTCTGGAATTCCTATAATCTCTTCTCCCTCTTTTTCCACCCTTTCTGCATCTACCCAGTGCGTTTTAACCGACACGCCAACCTTCCACGCTGCATGATCAATAGCATCAAACAGCGCCGCGTATGAATCTCGCAGCTGGTAATCACCAGTACCAAAATATTTGCCAACAATGGCAATTTCGATATGTTTTTCTTTTTTCGCTTTTATTTTCTCAATCAACCCTTCCCATTTGGCAAGATTTGGTTTCCTAACCGGAAGTTTAAGCTTTTCTAAGATTTTTTGGTCTAAATTTTGCTTATGCAACATCAACGGTACCTCATAAACGCTTTGTAAATCCGGGTTGGAAATAATATCTTCTGGATGCATGTTGCAAAAAAGAGCAAATCTGTCTCTTCTTCTTTGATCAAGATACTTTTCTGACCTGGTGATAATAAAATCTGGCTGAATACCAAGGGAGTTAAGGGTCCTAACAGAAAGTTGGGTGGGTTTGGTCTTGGGTTCCCCTAAATGCTTGGGGGTTGGCACGTAGCTTACATGAATGTGGAGCACATCGCCTGGGTTTTTGAGAGTCATTATTCTGGCTGCTTCGTAGTAGAAAACATTTTGATACTCCCCTGCCGTACCTCCAAGCTCGATAATAACAATATCTGAATTCCTACCGGCATTTACAATTCTTTTTGTGATCTCATCAGTGATATGGGGTATTGCTTCAACATCTTCTCCCTCATACTCAAACCTGCGTTCACGATCAATAACGGTTTGATAGATCTGACCCATAGTGACAAAATTATCTCTCCCCATGTCCTCATCTAAAAATTTCTCGTAACTGCCAATATCCATATCAGCTTCCGTGCCATCCTCGCACAAAAACGGATCACCATGCTCAATAGGGTTTATTGTCCCTGCGTCAACATTGAGGTAATTCTCAAATTTAATGGGAGCGACTTTATATCCTGCTGATTTGAGAAGAAATGCAATCGAGGCTGCAGTGGTGCCTTTGCCGATTCCAGAGATTACTCCTCCGGAAACAAAGATATATTTTAGTTTTCTAGGTTGCACGATTTATCTTATCAAAAATAGGGTTTTTCGTCAACTAGGAAAGTTATTGTATCTTCATTGAAATATTAAATGTGGGAGAAGAATGAGTAAGTGCGCCAATCGAGATAAGGTCAACACCTGTCTTTGCCCAATGTAACAGGTTTTGCTCTGTAATCTCTCCTGAAGCCTCAATAATTAAATGCTTATAGAGCGGTTGCTTTTTTATTTCTTCCATTTGTTCCATCACACTTTTTAGCTCAAAATTATCAAGCATTATTGCAAGAGGACAATCTTTCTTTTTTTCCAATGATTGCATGATAGCCTGAAATTCTAAGATATTTCTCACTTCTATCTCAAAAAAAGAAGAAGAGAATCTTTTTAATGCTTTTCTAATTGCTTCTTGCAATGATATATTTTCTTCCTTTTTTATTACTTCTAAGTAATTGTCTTTTACAAGTGGGAAGTCAGAAAGATTTAGCCTGTGTGTTAATCCGCCTCCAACAGCTACTGCCTTTTTATCCAAAAGCATCCAGGGAGTTTTTCTGGTCGCTGCAAGAAAAGGTGGATTTTTTATAGTTTCTAGTTTCGAAAGAAAGCTATTAGTATATGTAGCAATACCAGACATTCTCGCTAAAATATTAAGAATTATGCGCTCAAATGCTAAAAGATCCCTGTTTTCCCCTCGCAAAGTGAGTAAGATTTCTCCTTTTGAAACCGGTTTGCCATCAACAACATGCGTAACAACAGTAATTTCAGTTCTCTTACTCAAGAGAAACATAATCTCCTCAATCCCAGCAGCGATACCTTCTTGCTTACTGACAATAGCAGCAGTTCCCATTTTTCGGAACATTAACGTTTTAATGGTAAGATCATTTTCCACCTGATCTGCCTCTGCCACCCAATCAAACAGTCCTAGCACCTGTTGTTCATAATTTTTGTTCGAGACTAAAAGTTGTTCTTTTCTTTGGAAATAGCGGTTGATAATGGCTTTTCTATTCATAGAATTATCCTATTGCTAACATCCGTTCAATAGGTATTCGGGCTTTTTGGGCAATCTCTTTTGGCACTTTTACCTCGAATTCAAGATTAACTAGACTATTGAGCAACTTATCTAATGTTATCATTTTCATATATTCACAAACCATGTCTTCCCGCAAGGGAATAAACTCTTTTTTCGGATTTTCTTTTTTAAGCCTATGCAATATACCGGTTTCAGTGGCAATAACAAACTGTCTGGCTTTGGAAGTTTTTGCGTGCCTCATCATCCCGCCAGTTGACAAAATATGAGTTTTTTCTTCTGGTAATTCCTTAACAGCTACATAATGCATACATTCAGTTACACAGCCGCATTCAGGATGAATTAAAAACTCGGCTCCCGGATACTGGCCAAGCTTGGCAAAAATATCTTTGGGTCTCACTCTGGCATGCACATGACACTCACCTGGATAGACATACATTTTCCTACCAGTCATTCTGGCAACATAGTCTCCTAAAAACAAATCAGGGGTAAAGATAATCTCGCGATCTTTTGGAATAGACTGCACAACGCGGATTGCATTTGTGGAGGTGCAACAGTAATCTGATTCTGCTTTCACTTCGGCTGTGGTATTAACGTAACTTACCACAACCGCTTTTGGATAACGCTTTTTCCATTTTCGTAGCTCTTCTGCATCAATTGAGGCTGCCAAGCTACATCCTGCATTTAGATCTGGGATAAGCACTGTTTTGTTAGGTGAGAAGATGGCAGCGCTTTCTGCCATAAAATGCACGCCGCAAAAAATAAGCAGTTTTTCTTTAGCTTGTGCTGCTTTTTGGGAAAGTTCCAAAGAGTCACCCACAAAATCAGCAATATCTTGAATACCTGGAATCTGATAGTTGTGGGCGATAATAAGAGCCTGTCTCTTCTTTTTCCAATACTTAATTTTTTCTAACTGCTCCTGTTGCAATATACTCTTCATTAGGTTATATATTATATCAGATATGAAGCTGTTAACGGATTTTATTGTAATTGGGTCTGGTATTGCTGGATTAAACGCCGCACTAATGCTCTCAAAATACGAAAAAGTGCTTCTTGTTACCAAGAAAAAAAGCATTGATTCGGCAACTAATTACGCCCAAGGTGGTATTGCCGCTGTCACAGACAAAAAAGATAATTTCAGATTCCACGAGCAAGATACACTAAAAGCAGGTGTATTCCATAATAATAAAAAGGCTGTAAAATTTCTTGTTGAACACGGTAAAAACACAATTAAACAATTAGCATATATTGGCGTTGCCTTTGACAAAAAAACAACACTAGAGGCAGCACATTCTTACCCAAGAATTCATCATGCCACAGATATCACAGGACACGAAATAGAAAAAGCATTGGTAAAAAAGGTTTTAACAAATAAAAATATTTCAGTTTGGGAACACACTTATGCTGTTGATCTTATCATTAAAAACAAAATTTGTTTTGGCGCAACAGTAATAAAAGACAAAAAAATTATTCCTATTTTTAGCAGGTTGGTTGTTCTTGCAACTGGAGGTGCAGGCCAGCTGTATTCGTATACCACCAACCCGGATGTTGTAACAGGCGATGGCCTAGCCATTGGTTATCGGGCTGGGGCAAAAACAAAAGATCTTGAATTTGTGCAATTCCATCCGAC
>JACPGP010000033.1 GCA_016182425.1 Candidatus Levyibacteriota bacterium | reverse complement strand
GCCATTGGGTGTCCTCCGACATCAACCAAATGCTCCGAAGCAAGACGAATAAATTCGATAATATTAAACCCATGTACAGACCGCGCCGAAGCTTTACTAACTTTCTCCCCCTTTGAAACAACAATTGCAGGACGATAAAACTCTTCAACTAATTTTCCCGCCACGAGCCCAATAACACCCTGCTGATACGATTCATGGGAAATAAAGAGTAATTTTTTCCTGATTCCTGATTCCTGATTCCTGATTCCTGACGTTGCGTGCAGCACTGTTTCTAACGTCAACTCTTGTCTTTCTCTATTCGTTGATCCCAACTTCTCCGCCAACAACTTTGCACGTTGCTGATCTTTTGTACACAACAGGCGAAGACTGTCCATGGCATATTCCAATCTTCCCATCGCATTAAGTCTGGGCGCAATTACATGTCCAATTTCGTATGTGCCGATTGTTCTCTGATCTATTCCCGCCTCACTACATATTGCCATAATTCCTGTCCGTTTTGTTTTTTGAAGGATATTTAACCCATAAGTTAATAGCGTTCGATTAGCTCCTGTCAATGGCACCAAATCCGCAACTGTCGCCAGTGCCACTAATCCAAGATGGTCTTCCAGAATTTTGAATTCTTGCGCTAATAAGTACGCTACTGCGGTGCCACATAATTTTGTTGTATGCACAATCGCGTGCGCTTTTGGAAGTTTTTTCCCTGGCACGTGATGATCGGTAATAATTACATCAATTCCCTCTCTTTTTGCAAATTCAACTGCATCATTTGCCACAATCCCATTATCCACCGTTATTATTAATTTGACATTTGACATTTGAGATTGGATATTGGAAATTCCTGTCTTCGACAGGCCATATCCCTCATCAACCCGATGAGGAATATATGGAATAACCGATGCGCCAAGAGCATAAAGTGTTTCCCACAAAATCGCAGCGCCGCATATACCATCTACATCATAATCACCAAAAACGACAATCTGCTCTTTATCTTCAATTGCTTTTTGAATTCTCTTTACCGCAATTTTAAGCTGCTTTTGATCTACCCCAACAGTTTTTGTGGTAACACTCTCAAGTTTTGGATGCAAAAACTCTTCTATTTCTTTTTTTGTCTTTATCCCTCGATTTTGTAAAAGAAGATCAAGGATATTACCAGTTTTTGATTTGCCTATGATTTTCCACTTCTTCATAAATGAAATTTCTTTGCTATACTATAGCAGATATGATTGATTTTATCCCATCAGAAATTGTTGCTGTTTATAAAAAGCTGGTAAGTGCTAATTTTGATGTTTATTTTGTCGGTGGTTGTGTTCGAAATCTGCTTATGAAAAAACCCGTCAAAGACTGGGATCTTACTACAAACGCTGTGCCAGAAGAGTTACTAAAAATTTTCCCCGATGGTTTTTACGACAATCAATTTGGCACTGTCGGCGTTCCTATCGAAATTGAGAATGAAAAACATATTGTCGAGATAACAACTTTTCGAACAGAAACAGCCTACTCGGACAAACGTCGTCCGGACAAAGTCAAATGGGGAAAAACAATCGAAGAAGACCTCGCCCGCCGAGACTTTACCATAAACGCTATCGCTCTTAAATTACCATCTTCCATTATCGATCCTTACGAAGGACAAGAAGATATCCAAGCAAGGCTTATTCGTGCCGTTGGCGACCCAAAACTTAGATTCAAAGAGGACGCCTTGCGGCTTATGCGGGCAGTCCGCATTGCAACCGAGCTTGGATTTACCATCGAAGAACAAACCTGTAACGAAATCCAAAAAGACGCAAAACTTATCACCCATGTTTCAGGTGAGCGAATACGCGTTGAGCTTTTGCGTATACTTTCCAGTGAATATCCCTACGACGGTATAATGCTGCTTCGTAATGCCTTGCTTCTTGAACAGATACTTCCCGAACTATTAGAGGGAGTTGGTGTTTCGCAGGTCAGGCCTGGGCGTCATCATACCACAGATGTCTTTACCCACAATATGCTTTCTCTTAAATTCTGTCCATCAAAAGATCCAATTGTTCGTTTTACCACTCTTTTGCATGATGTAGGAAAACCAAAAGTAAAAGGAGAAGACCAAGAAGGACTGGTTATTTTCCACAACCACGAAATTGTCGGAACAAGAATTGCTAAAGATATTTGTGATCGCTTAAAGTTTTCCAAAAAAGATAGAGACAAAGTAGTAACGCTAATCAGGTGGCATATGTTTACAGTAGACGAAAAATCAACTGATGCCGCAATCAGACGATTTATACGACGTGTTGGCATTGAAAATATCCAAGACATGCTAGATCTTCGCGTGGCAGATAGATTAGGCAGCGGCACAAAAACTGCAGAGAGCTGGAGGCTAAAATTGTTTAAAGAGAGAGTCGAAAAAGAATTAGCTCCTGCGGCATTTTCGATAAATGATTTATCAATCGATGGCAATGATGTAATGAGAGAATTAAACATAAAACCAGGCCCAAAAGTCGGCGAAATCCTCCAAAAACTTTTTGAAGAGGTAGATGCCGACCTCTCAAAAAACACAAAAGAATATCTCATTAAACGTATTCACGAATATGCAAAATTCAATTCTTGAAGTAAAAAATTTAACAAAAAACTTTGGCAGCTTTACTGCAGTTGACAATATTTCTTTTTCTGTTGCCGATGGCGAAATTTTAGGGTTACTTGGCCCAAACGGCGCTGGTAAAACAACCGCCATGCATATGCTGTTGGGGATAACGCTTGCCAATGGCGGCACTATCTCTTATTTTGGAAAAGATTTTTTGACAAATCGGCAATACTGTCTCCAACACATCAACTTTGCTTCTGCATTTAACACACTTCAGGGAAGGATTTCTGTATGGGAAAATCTTCTGGTCTTTGCGCACCTTTACCAGGTTAAAAATCCCAAAAAGAAAATTATGGATCTTGTTGAGCAATTCTCGATTCATTCGTTTCTTAACAATCGGTATTGGGATCTTTCAACCGGACAAAAAAGTATTGTCAATATTATCAAATCTCTGCTTAATGATCCGCAGCTCCTGCTTATGGATGAACCAACGGCTGGCCTTGACCCTGATGTTGCAGATAAAACGCTATCATTTATTGAGCATTTGCGAGAGTCAAGAAATATTGCAATTCTCTACACCAGCCATGATATGGAAGAGGTAACTCGTCTTTGTGATCGCGTCATCTTTTTGGATCATGGAAAAATTGTGGCAGAAGATTCACCGCTTAACCTGACAAAGCAAGTTGGTCTGGCAACCCTAGCGTTGACATTCGATGGGAAAAAACAAACAGTTGAATCATATTTAAAGAAAGAAAAAATACCCTTTACGTTTGTAAAAAACTATCTTGTTCATATCCAAACCGAAGAGAAAAAAATTCCAAGCATTATTTTTGATCTTGGCAAGCATATTTGGCTTACTGATATAGACGTTAAAAAACCAACTCTGGAGGACGTTTTCTTAGAGATTGTAAGAGGTAAAACACATGCCGTTTGAAAGAATAAAAGCAATACTTCTTCAAGAATGGTATATAACAAGAAAATCGCTTGAGGTAATACTTGACCTTTTTTATTTCTCTCTTATTAATATTATCGTGTTTGGCTTTGTCTTTACATTCCTTTCCAAACAAGAAGATAGCGTTGGAGCAGTGTATATCCTTTTGGGGATGATTCTCTGGGAAGTCATACGCATCACACAGTACTCCATATCAGTTGGCGCACTTTGGAATATTTGGTCCCGAAATCTAAGCAATATGTTTATTGCTCCTCTTACCATTTTTGAGTATTTGGCTGCGGCAATGCTATCTGGCGCAATAAAGACAATACCAACAGTTCTTATAATATCTGCTGTTGCATATTTTATTTTTAATTTCAATATCTTTACTATTGGCATTGTCAATTTGGGATTGTTTTTTGTCAATTTATCTCTGTTTGCCTGGTCTGTGGGCATTACTATACTTGCCATTATTTTCCGCTATGGTCAAAGGCTCCAAGCACTCGCCTGGGGTCTTATTTTCCTCTTCCAGCCACTCACTGCGGTATTTTTTCCAGTGAGCATACTTCCCGATACGTTAAAAACGATAGCATATCTTCTTCCACCAACGTATGTATTTGAGGCTGCGCGAGCAGGTCTTAGCAATCCTTCAGTTAATTGGCAAGCAACAACAATAGCGTTTGCTGGAAACATTGTCTATCTTCTTATCTCCCTCTGGTTTTTTAACTATATGCTTAAGAAATCCAAGGACATAGGCCAATTTGCCAGAAACGAAGGTTAGAAACTGCTATAATTACTTTTATGCAAAAACAAAAACTACAAGAAGCATTAAAGCAAAGTATGCTGGCAAAAGACATACTTAAAACCTCTGTGCTTCGACTGCTTCTTTCTGCCATAAATTACTATGAAATCCAAAAAGGCGGGGCAGGATACAGCGCAACAGACGAAGATGTTTTAGCAGTTATTCAGAAAGAAGCAAAGCAGAGAAAAGATTCTATCGAACAATTTAGTGCTGCAGGAAGACAAGAACTTGCTGATAAAGAAACAAAAGAACTCGAAATGCTGCAAAAATATCTTCCAGCGCAAATGGCTGAGGATGAAATCAGCGAGATCAAACAAACAATCCGCGAAATCGGTGCAACAACAATTGCCGATATAGGAAAGGTGATGGGAGCCTTAATACCAAAAACCAAAGGCAAAGCCGACGGAAGTTTAGTTAGTAAAATAGTAAAAGAGAAACTTTCCTAATTGTTAGCTTAATTAAGAAACCTTCTTGAATACCAAAACTACCAATCTAATTACCACCATCGCCAAAATAATCCAAAGAAAAAAATTTAATAACCAGTATAAAAACAGTTCGCCATTAGTAACTTTAAAAAATCCTCCGATGTTCATTACCAATGCGACAACCAATGAAACTAAAAGAATTCTTAAATCTCTACCACTTGTGAAATCTGCATCTGCTTTTGACTAAGAATCGGATTTAAAACTTTTGAAGCATTAAGGATTTCGATACCCAATAATTCCCCACTTTCCCCAAGTTCAACACTTATACCCGGCGCTATTTCTTTATACTCAACTTCTGGGCCACTTTTTACAAGAAACCATAAAATATCTGATTCTTTATCGTAATATACTTTCTGTTTAGTTTTTCTCATTTTCTTCATACTTTTTCCACCTTCCTAAACGCACCTTATTATTTATTTCTTTACTTGAAATTACATGTACAGTAATTATCTCTATTGTATTTTCATTATATCTTAATTCTTTTCCTGCTCCATTCTTCCCACACAACTAAAAGCGGGGCAGCGTTAAAGATTGAGGAAAATGTGCCGCTAGCAATACCAATAAGTAGTGCCACAATAAACCAGCGTATTGTTTCTCCCCCAAATAGCAGCATGGTAAATAAAACCAGGAGAACTGTAATTGATGTGTTTAGAGATCGAGTTAATGTCTGTAATATTGAATCATTCACAACTGTTGTAAAAGCAACTCCTGGAAGGCGTCGCAAGTTTTCTCGAATTCGATCAAACACCACAATCGTATCGTGCACCGAGAATCCAATAATGGTAAGTAAAGCCGTGACAAAAAGACTATCAACCTCAACTTGTAAGAAATGGCCAAACAGAGAAAATACACCAACAACTACCAATACATCATGCAAAAGTGCTACAATCGCGCAAATCCCAAATCGCCAACTGCTGGCTGGTTTTGGAACGCTGCGAAACGACCACGAAATATAAAGCACGATAAGAATAGATGCAATAATAATAGCTTTTAATGCATTAAGAGTGGTCTCTTGTCCAATTGTTGGTCCAATAGTTTGAAAACTCAATTCTTTTGCACCTTCGAATTTTTTCTCTATAGCATTTTTTACTTTTTGATGCTCTTTTTGATCTAGCGGTTTTGTTCGAACGATGAAGATATCCCTTCCTGATCGCGCAACCGAGTTTACCTCAACCCCTTGCTCTTTTACAATCTTTTCTACCTCACCGTTTGATATTTGATATTCAAATCTGCTTCCTCCGGTAAAATCAATTGATAACCGTAAGCCCCAAAGAAGCAAAGAAATAATACCTGGAATAATTACCAGAAACGAGAAGGCAAAATACCAATATTTTTTTCCAACAATATCCATAATTTACTTATAAACTAGTCTTAAAAATGTTCTTGTAACAACAATTGCCGAAAACATCGAAACCAAAACACCAATAGCCAAAGTGAGAGCAAAATTTTTAACAATTCCTGTCCCAAAATAGTACAAAATAAAACTGGTAATAAGACTTGAAATATTGGAGTCACGAATCGAACTCCATGCTCTGACAAACCCAAGCTCTAAGGAAACAGGCAGATTTCTACCGTGTCTTAACTCCTCCCTCATTCGTTCAAAAATAAGAATATTGGCATCAACGGCCATACCAATAGATAAGATAAACCCTGCAATTCCAGCAAGCGTTAAAGTAATTGGAATTGCCTTAAAAATAGCTAAAACAAAAAGTGTATACAAAACAAGCGCCGCACTTGCAATCATGCCAAATCTTCCATACAAAATACTCATAAACAAAACTATCACCATAAAACCAATTCCTCCTGCAAAAAGACTCGTCTTAAGCGAGGTCTCTCCTAGTGTTGGACCAACTGTTTTTTGTTCAAGGATAGAAAGCGTAACAGGAAGCGCACCAGCGTTTAATTGAATACTTAAATTTTTTGCCTGTTCTGTGGTAAACCCACCGGTAATAACAGCATTACCATCTGTAATTGCCGTATTTACTTTCGGGGCCGAGATAATTTGATTATCCAAAACTATCGCTACTGGCTTTCCCACGTTTCTGGTTGTAATATCGGCAAATTTTTTTCCTCCATCACTGTTGAAAACAAGTGATACCTCTGGTACACCTGTATTGGGATTAAATGTTACTCCGGCTTTTTGTAAATCTTTTCCGCTTAAGTCTGTTTTTTGAGTAAAACCAACAGGTAATGCCGAAGGGGTGGCAAGTTTAGCCTGCCCGCCATCAGCTGTCGCCTCAGGCGACTGCAGGCGGGCTGATTCGGTCGCACCTTCTTCCCAAAATGTTAATTGAGCTGTGGTGCCAATAAGATTAATTGCCGAATCAACATCAGAAATTCCTGGAATCTCCACAATAATTCTTTCCTCATTATTAACTGTTGCTGTCTGAACGACCGGTTCGGAGACACCAAAGAAGTTAATTCGGCGCTCAATAACAGTTTTTGCCGCAATAAGCGCATCTTTTTGTTGATCGGATGGCAGACTGTCAACATGCGCTTTATAGATAATACTTACCCCGCCAGCCAAATCTAATCCGCGCCGTATGGAAAAATCTCTCTGTACATGAAAGGATCCAATAAAAAAGTTTGGTGAAGAAAGAAATGGTAAATCGATAAAAATAGCAATAATGGTTAAAATAATAATGAGCCAAAAAAGAACTCGTGGATTTTTCATGAAGCATTATGACAACATTTGTTGCTCATCCCCAATCAGCATTAATCTCGATCCATGAAGGATCGAAAGAATAAATGGATCGCTACGCTTTTTCCTAAAATGAAATTCATCTTCCGACATAACCGTATAGTTGATTTCTCGGCCTATCCGCTTCTCTTCGTCTTTCACCAAAAGCGCAAGTTCCGGTAGGACAACCGTACCTACTATTAAAAGGTCAACGCTCTCCTGCTCTTTTTTGACTTTTCGCACGAATCCCCCCGAAAACATGGCATATTTCACTCTCCCAAGCTTTGTCCGATTCTTTAAGATTTCAGATCCCAAACCCATGATCTTGGCACCAATCGCCAACAAATCATAATAAAACGGATAATTTTTTGCTAACGAATAATAGATTCTATTCGCGCGCGGTTCTCTTACTAAGATACCCTTTTTCTCCAAAAAAGCAAGCTCCCGCCGCACCGCATTAATCTCATCGCCTGTTCGACGAACGAGTTCCCGTACGTGAAACATATCGAAGGGAGACAAAAGAAAAACCGAAATTAACGTCACCCGCGATTTTGATGTGATTAAATCTCCTAACATACCTGCCTTTCTATTTTAATGTTACTACTCCAGTTGTGGGCAGGATTTCAAACCAAATGGTTCCTCTATTAAGCTTTATCGGCGAACCGGCGTTATCAAACAAAAGCGTTCTTCCTGTGCGTCCGTCTTTTCTCCATGTACCGACAATTTGTTTTCCGTCCATAAAAATGTTTGCTTTACCCGTACCCTTTGTCCTGTAAAGAAGATGTATATTATCCTCATAGCCATCAAGGGCATTGCTCTCCTGCATGAATAATACAACAATATTTTTGGTTGTCAACTGCTTTTTTGTATTGTTGTCAATATGGTAAGCACCACCATTGCTTCTTTTATAGCTATTGGTTGCTTTATCGTATATCCAATCCACAAAATAATCTTTGTAATCCTTCCAAAACTCAAGATGAATTGTCTGATTCGCCATGCCTGTTGCCTGGTCGTCCCTAAAGGAATACTTCACAAATTTTTTATCCCAGGGATTTCCTTCTTTGTCAACATTTGCTAGTGCTCGCGATTTTTTGGCGAAATCCCACAATTTGGTGGTTGTCGAATACATGGTATGTTCTGTGGCTGTAGTGTGACCTAACCGATCGTAATCCCGCCAGAATGTGGGGAAACCAATAGAAAACTGGTTTAAGTCATTATAGCCGATCCATCCATAGTCCGACAACTGCGATAGCGCGTCGGCGGGTCCTGGCGCGTTTGCTCCTCCCACGTGAGCGTAAAGCGGAGCATCTCCATACTCGGAGGCAAAGTCAATAAAATAGGTCCTGGCCGATCGTACCGGTCCGATTGGATTGGCATCCTGACAGTAATAAACTGCCAAAAAACGCGTAATACCCCCTTCGGCGACAGCTTCGTAAACAACATCAGCAGACAAAAGCCCTGACTGAGGCCGAGAATCTTCGTGATTTTCAATCATAACAGTAAGCGGCCTGTGCTTTTCCCACCATTCGCGCTGTTTTGTCGAATACAAAACGCCATTTATTGGGCACTCTTCCGTTTTGGGAAGTGTATCATCAAATGCGGCACCTTCTCCATTTTTGGTCGTCGGAACCTGAGGAGTAATAAGTTCATTAAATGCCGCAGTACGAGCAAAAAACAGATACGATGCTCCTGCTGAAAATAAGTAGATGGCAAGCCCGATGATGATAAGTTTTATAATTTTTTTATCCATTGCTGCTTTTTGCCTCTTTTATCGCCTTTTTTTCCTCATCTGACAACTCGTGTTCTATCCCTTTTCCATTTTCCACTTTTTTGGCATACCAGCGTGTGCCGGAGCGAGAATATAGACCGGTAATAATAATTCCAGTATCATTCGCGTCTATAAGAGAAAGAATAAAACTTTGATCTCCTCCTGTATCTTTGAAAGGGTTAAATCGCAAGAGTCCAATTTTTTGAATATGAAACAATCCATCTTTTTCTAGCTTATCACATCTGGCTTTCAAAGACACTATGCTTTTATCCGCTGCTTCTATTCCTGTTAAAACATGATCTAGAATTGATTTGAGTGTTTTCTGGCTTATGCCCCGGGTTAAATTATTATAGTGAGAAGAAAGTTGCCATAAAAGTGTGGTAAGAAAAATTAACCAAAGAATACTAACAATAAGCCCCACCAGCTCGAAACTGAATACCATATCTACTCTTATATTAGCCTCTTGACAATACTTCTGTCAATAGTGTAATCTTTGCCTATTCTATGAATAAGCACAAAAAAACTCGTAAAGAAAAAATGCTGGCGGATTTGCATCGAAAACTACAGTTCCAAAAGCAGGCTCAAACCTTTTCTACTTTAAGCACTTCGACATATGTGCCCCAACAATCGATGGCAATAACAACAAGTCGCCCATACTCATATCTTATGTATGATCTTATAAAAACCTCCATCCTGACTACAGGTATTATTGTAGGTGAATTTTTCCTGTTTTATTTCTTAAAAACTCATATCATTAAGATTCCCAATCTAGCTTACTAACGAAAGGGGGTGAATAAAAAATATGGCATCGATGTATTGTGTAAAATGTCGCAGCAAGAGAGATGATCCAAATGCTCAGAAAGTTACCATGAAGAATGGCAAACCAGCACTCAAAGGTAAATGTCCAGTCTGTGGAACTGGCATGTACAAGATTGGTGGATAAGTAAACCTTTCTAGTATTTACGAACACAAGAAAACCCCCAAAAGGTTCGCACCGTGGGGGTTTTGCTTCTTAGACTAACTCATCTAAAATTGGAGTAATATCAACGTTATCAATTGGCTGCTTAACAAGTGGGGTTTCCCCAATTTGGGGAATACCATCTTGCCATGTCGGTCTTTCTTCTCTATAAAAAATTCCTGTTGCAATACGCTCTTTCTCCCCTTCTTTTAACATACGTTTCAATGGCCACTCCTCGGCTCTTGCGAAGGCTTTTGCTTTGTCTTTTGGATCATGCCCTTCTGCCTCAAGTTTGTATACTCGTTCATAAAACCATGCAAAGGTATTTTTATGGTTAAACGTCACACATGGCTGCATAGTGTCAATTATCGAAAACCCCTTGTGTTTTATTGCCGAAACTAAAAGCTCTGTTTCTTGTTTGTTGTCTCCTGCAAAACCCCTTCCAACAAATGTTGCGCCAGCAGCAAGCGCCACAGAAATTGGATTTACTGGTGATTCAACAGTTGGTACAGGCGTTGCTTTATTCTTTTCGCCAATATCGGTGGTAGGTGAATACTGACCGGTTGTTAAACCATAAATTTGGTTATTGTGAACAAGAAGTGTTAGGTTTACATTTCGACGCGCTGCATGTACTAAATGACCCATGCCTTCTCCATACTGATCACCATCACCGCCAATCACAATAACTGTTAATCCGTGATTGACAAGGGAAATTGCTTCTGCAGGCGGCATTGGCCTTCCATGTAAACCATTAAATCCATAAGTCTTGACCCAGTAGGGAAGTTTTCCCGAGCACCCAATGCCAGACACAAGTACCACTTCCCAAGGATTAAGATTTAATTGCACAATGGCATTTTTCAACGATACCCAAACGCCTATATCGCCACACCCCGGACACCAGTTTGGCTTATCATAAGTTATCTCTAAATCTTTAAGTGTTGTCATAAAAGTTCCTTTACTTTTTGCACAATTTCTTCCGGATAAAATGGTCTGCCATCGTACTTTCTAAAATTGTGATTAATAGATAGTCCAGTTCGCTCGCGAATTAAACCTTCAAACTGCCCTGTTTTATTTCCTTCGATAACAAGCGTTTTTTTAGCATTTTTAATTGTTTGTGCCACTGCATCGACAGGAAATGGGTGAAGGAATGCTACCTGAAAAAAATTAATATTAACTCCCTCTTTTTTCAACCATCTCATCGCTTCAAGTACAGGCAGTTTTGTTGAGCCAAACCCGACAATAGTGATGGGCGCTTCTTTTTCTCCGTAGAATGCGGGTGCTGGAATTTCCTTTATTGCTTCCTCTAACTTCTTAAATCGTTTATCCATCATTTTTACTCTGTTGTCTGCCTCTTCGTTATACAGACCCCGCTCGTCGTGCTCGTCAGAACCCGAAAGCCCAATACCTCCTTGCTGTCCTGGGATTGAACGAGGAGACACTCCATCCTCAACAAACGCATAACGTTTGTAATCCGTCTGTGCCGCTGCCTCCTGATCAGAGAGTATCTTTCCTCTCTCAATTTTGAATTTTGCATTTTGAATTTTGAATTTTTCTGTTGTAACCGAAGCGTGTCCCTCCATTAAATACTTATCAACCAGCACGATAACTAATAACTGATATTTTTCTGCCAAATTAAATGCTTCCATCGTATAAGTAAATGCTTCCAAAAAATCACCTGGCGCCACCACAATTCTTGGAAAATCATCTTGTGCCGCATGCATCACAAACCGCAAATCTCCCTGTGCTGTCCAGGTGGGAAAACCAGTTGCAGGCCCTGGCCGCATTCCTTCAATAACAACCAGTGGCACTTCTGTCTGGGCTGATAGTCCTAAACCTTCAACCATCAACGAAAATCCACCACCACTTGTTGCCGCAAGACTCCTAACTCCAGCATATGAAGCTCCAATTGCCATATTTATTCCTGCGATCTCATCTTCCGGCTCTTTAACAACAATATTGTACTTTAACGCATGCGCTGAAAGAGTATTTAATACTCCATTTATTGGTGTCATTGGGTAAATTGCCGCAAATTTTACTCCAGCCCTTATTGCTCCAATGGCGGCTGCCTCTGCTCCCCCAACAAGAAGATTTTCTTGTGGCTTTTTTTCAGCTTTCCATGGCGACTTTCCCGCAAAGTTTTTGGCAACATAATCAAATCCTGCTTTTGATGTATTCACATTTACTGCCACAACTTTTTCTCCCTTCCTTCCAAAAATACTTTGCAGTATATCTTGTAACACTTGGTAGTCATTATAAAATAAAGCAAGGCTAGCCCCGACTGCCACAGTATTAATCATTAGCCTGTCAGCTCCCACTTGTTTGGTAATCTCAAGAAGTGGTACAGGAACCAAAAGAATAGAGGAAGAAAATTCATTTTGCTCTACTTTTGTAACATTGGGGTCGTATAAAATGGCAGCGTTTGAAGAAAGTTCTGTTTTATGCTTGTCAATTGTTTCGCGGTTTAGTGCAACTAAAATATCAACCGGTCTTTTTTGCGAAAAAATTTGCTCATCCGATGCTCTAACATAATATGCATTGTGTCCACCGCGAATTAAAGAAGGATACTCAACATAGTCAAATACAAAAAGGCCAAGTCGGGTCATAATTTTCGACATCATCAGACCCGTTGTCATGATTCCATATCCTGCTTCGCCTCCAATTATCCACGCAATATCAACCATAGAGTTATTTTATCAAAAAAAGTGGAGGATTTATACTTCTGGCTTGCCCGCCGAAAGTTGCTCCATGAGCCGTGTACGAATAGTACCCCAAAAGGCGAATGGGAAAACTAGGCGGGCCAGACTTGGCGGATTTCGTTCCCCGCATCATCTACCTCAACGATAATAATTGCATTAACAGGACATGATTTTGCGGCATTCGAGATATTTATCTCATTATCGCCAATATCTGTGTAGTTGACAAAATCAGAAGTCATGGTACCGTCTTTTTTCTTAATAACAGCTTTCCCCTCGTTATCTAATTCAAATGTATTTGGTGCAACTGCAACGCAACTTGCTGCTCCAATACATAACTCCCGATCAACTTTTACTTTTAACGCCATAAATGCAATCTTTTAGCACCGATAACGCCAGCAGGGCGCATTTCTTGCGTGTTTCAGAAACTTCAATGCCAAGTAGGTTGAGCATATCGTTTTCCGAAAACTTTGTCAATTGGCTTTTTACCTTTCCTTTTACACGTTCTGTAAGAATCGATGCTCCTGCCATACTAATAGCGCAACCTTGGCCGGTAAATCTTATATCTTCAACCTTATCCTCATTAAGTTTTATAAACATTTCCACATCATCTCCACAAAATGGGTTTGTCTGCTTTGCAGAAACAGTGTAATCTGAAAGCTCTCCAAAATTAAGGGGATTTCTGTAGTGTTCCAAAAGTTCCTCCCTGTATAAAGTCTGCCTATCCATACTTAAATATCTTTTTTACTTTTTTAATACTTTCAATAAGTTTATCAACATCTTCCTCATTGTTATAAATATAAAAACTTACTCTGGCGGAGGCGGTGATACCCAATCGCTTATGAAGAGGCATAGCGCAA
Source organism: Candidatus Levyibacteriota bacterium (assembly GCA_016182425.1). Lineage (GTDB taxonomy): Bacteria > Patescibacteriota > Microgenomatia > Levybacterales > UBA12049 > JACPGP01. Next base: position 26,067 of record JACPGP010000033.1, on the reverse strand, counting down.
TGGTGGCCGGACCTAATACAAATATCCATATCCCCTAACACTTGTGCCACATCATGCGCATGAATACCATTGAGATTGAACGAAACTACTCCAGAGCGTTTTTCGATATCTTTTGGTCCATATATTGTTAATCCCTCAATCTCCTTCATACGCGATAAGCTATAAGCTATAAGCCGATTTTCATGTTTTTGAATAGTTTCTATACCCGTACTTTTTAAGTACTCAATTGCTGCACCAAAGCTTACAATCCCAGCAATATCCGGTGTTCCCGCTTCAAATTTATATGGAATATCTGTAAAGGTTGTTTTTGCAATACTAACTTCTTTAATCATTTCCCCGCCATACAAAAATGGCCTCATTTGTTTTAACAGCTCCCTCTTGCCATACAAAACGCCAATACCAGTTGCTGCCATCATTTTATGCCCCGAAAAAGCCAGAAAATCGCAATCCAGATTTTGCACATCAACTTTCATGTGAGGTATAGACTGCGCAGCATCTACCAGAACTTTTATTTGAGGATTTATTGCTTTTGCCTGTTTAATAATATCTTTAATTTGATTAATTGTTCCTAATACATTTGACACATGAGTCAATGTAAGTATCTTGGCTTTTTTGATTTTTAAATCTAGATCAAGAAAACCATCTTCGCTAATATCTAAAACAACAAAATCAGCATTTTTTTGAATGGCGAGCTGTTGCCATGGCACAAAATTACTGTGATGCTCCATGATAGTCGTTACAACACTATCCCCCTTAGCAATATTGTGCGACGCGAAAGAGTATGCAGCAAGATTGATTGCTTCTGTGGCATTGCGGACAAAAATAATCTCGGATGGATCTTTGGCATTAATAAACCTTGCAACTTGTTCTCGTACCTTCTCTACCTTTTTTGTTGCTTTTTCGGCAATTGGATATAACCCCCGCCTTACATTAGCATTGTATGTTGCATAATACTCCTGTATCGCATCAAGAACTATTTTTGGTTTTTGTGATGTTGCTGCAGAATCTAAATAAACAAATTTTTTGTTCTTTTGAAAAATTGGAAAATCGTTTTTATAAGATCTCATGTATTTTCCTCCTAATGTTTTTTTGATCCTCATTAGAAAGTAACGCTATTACAGGCTCAAAAAAACCTGTAACAATAAGATTTGCCGCCTCCTTCTCCGATAATCCCCGACTGCGAAGGTAAAACAATTGGTTTTCATCTGGCCTGCCAACCGTTGAGGCATGACCAGCTTTAAGCTCGTTTTCATCAATCTCTAGGGAGGGAACACTTCTGCCTTTTGCATTATCAAAAAGAAGAATTTTTGAAGCAAAATATCCATCTGCGTTTTTTGCCCCTTTGTTAATGCGCACCATACCGTCATTGTTAAACGATGCATGATTTTTAAATACGCCCCGAATAGTTGTTAGGCTTTTAGTGTTTGGTGCTTCGTGCACAACATGCGTGTTAAACACAACTGATTTCGCATCTTTACCTAGAAACACCCCAACAATACGTAAATTCCCACCTTCTCCAACCAAACGCGCATTTATAGCCACTTCTTTTTCGTCACCATTAACCCACACAAACGGCAACACTTTTTCTTCATTTTTTTTAACAACTATTTTTATATTTCTCATCCCACTGCTCCTGTCACCCGCCTGCAAAAGCTGTCGCTTTAGCGATTGCGGGCAGGTTTACTTATCCAACTGACCCCACCATTTCTAATTGAATTAGTCGGTTTAGCTCTACTGCATACTCCATAGGCAACTCACGCACAATTGGCTCCACAAACCCATTGACAATCATTACTTCTGCCTGTGTTTGCGGGATTCCTCGAGATTGAAAATAAAATAGCTGCTCCTCACCAATTCGCGATACTGACGCCTCATGTCCAATTGTCACTCGCTCTTCATTAATTTCCATTGTTGGGTAGGTATCGGATCTGCTCTTCTCATCCAAAATAAGCGCATCACAACGAACTGTTGATTTACTATTGACTGCTCCTTTTGCAACTTTCAAAAGCCCACGATACGAAGTTCGACCGCCGTCTTTACTGATTGATTTTGAAGTAATAACCGAACTTGTCTCTGGAGCCAAATGAATTGCTTTTCCACCAGCATCTTGGTGTTGATCTTTTCCAGCAAAAGCAAGCGATAACACTTCTCCCCGTGCTTTTCGACCCTTTAGATATATCGAAGGATATTTCATTGTTAATTGACTCCCAAGGTTTCCGTCTATCCAATCTCCGAAGCCTTCTTCTTCAACAAACATACGCTTGGTAACTAAGTTATAGACATTTTTACTCCAGTTTTGAATTGTTGTGTATCTAACGCGAGCACCTTTTTTGACCAAAATTTCAACCACCGCACTATGCAACGAATCAGTAGTAAAAATTGGGGCCGAGCACCCCTCCACGTAATGAACATATGACCCTTCATCGGCAATAATCAGCGTTCGCTCAAACTGCCCCATGTTCTTGGCATTAATACGAAAATATGCCTGTAAAGGAAGGTCAACTCGTACGCCTTTTGGTACATAAATAAAGCTTCCTCCGCTCCACACGGCCGTATTAAGCGCAGCGAATTTATTATCTGCGGCAGGAATAATTGTCCCAAAATACTGTTTTACTAATTCTGGGTATTTTTTAACTGCGGTATCTGTATCTACAAAAATAACCCCTTTTTTTTCAAGCATTTTAGAAATGCTATGATAGATCATTTCCGAATCATATTGAGCCCCAACTCCACTCAGAAATTTTTTCTCTGCTTCTGGAACACCGATTTTGTCAAATGTATTTTTAATATCCGCTGGCACCTCTTCCCATGTTCTTCCTTGCTTATCTGTAGGCTTAATGTAGTAATAAATATTGTCAAAATTAATTTTAGTCAAATCTCCTCCCCAGTTTGGCATTTTTTTGGAGTAAAAAAGAGTTAACGCAGCAAGCCTTTTTTCCCACATCCAATCAGGCTCTTTTTTCATCCATGAGATTTCTTTCACTATATCTTCAGATAGCCCTTTAGCAGTTGAGAAAACTGGTTTTATTTTGTCATGGAAACCAAATTGGTAATTTGAAAGGTTAAACTGCTGCATAACCATCCCTTTCGATTTTTTCAACAAGTGTCATCCCATCAGATTTTTTGATCTTGCCATCAATCAACACATGCACATAATTGGGCTTAAGATGATGAAGAATTCGCTGGTAATGGGTAATAAGAAGTATACCTATTTTATATTTTTCAACTGCCTGTTTAATTGCCCTTGCAACAGCCCTTAAACTATCAACATCAAGACCCGAATCTATCTCGTCCAAAATCGCATACTTTGGTTTTAGGATCAAAAGTTGGGCAGTTTCCGCCCGTTTTTTCTCACCACCAGAAAACCCTTCGTTAAGCGACCGCTGCATAAACTCTTGTGGTAATGAAACTGTGCTTAGTGCTCTTTTAACTTGTTCCTTAAATTCAGAAAGAGACACTTTTTCTTCTGGATAAAGCGCTTTGTATGCGGTTCGCAAAAAAGAAAGAACAGATACGCCGGTTATTTCAACTGGCTGCTGAAACGACACAAATAACCCTGCTCTCGCCCTCTCTTCGGGTAACTTATTAAGCATATCTTCACCATTAATTTTGAATTTTGTCCGGCGATCGCCGGATTGAATTTTGAATTGCGGTTGTCCCATAAGTCCCATCGCCAGTGTTGTCTTTCCTGCGCCATTTGGACCCATAACAGCATGAACTTCTCCACTTTCTATCGTAATATCTAAACCTTTAATAATTTCTTTTTCTTGTGTGGTAATATGGAGATTTTTGATAACTAACATATTTATCGATACTGCATAAAATCGTGTACGCTTAAGCTCGATACCTTCTCCAAAAATTCCCGATTAAGCTTTCGCCAAATATACCCAGCCCTGCAAAATCCCTCTTGCGGACACCTGTCTTTCGCAGAAGCGGCAGAAAATGTAGAACAACACTCCAAAAGTGGCTCTGTAGAAAATGCTTTTAATATCTCCCCCATCTTAAGATTTTTAGGATCTTTTGCAAGTTCATATCCTCCCCTTTTTCCTTCCACTGCCTGCACAATACTCTTGTTTCGCAAATCATTTGCGACATTTCGCAAGAAAAGAAGTGATATCTTGTAAGATTTTGCAATTTCGGAAAGCGACACCAGACGCTTGTTATACTCTATAGCAAGTGTGGTAACTAAAATAACCGCATAATCTTCTCTTCGTGAAAATCGAATCATAAACTAATACTAATGAGGTGATAGTTTAACTTGTTTCACTCTTGTTGTCAAGACTAACTTACGCAACAAAATAACCGAGAGAGAAAAGCATAAGCAACAAGCCTAAAAGGACTATGGAAACGGTAACATATGCAAACCTTAGCCATTTGCTTTTGATAAGCGCCGATACGATAAACAACGGGAATAAAACGACCACATACCTTGGAAGGCCGGTAAATGTTCCAGAAGAAATTGGAATCAAAAAACTCAACAAAGCAAAAAGGAGATAAGAAAAACGAATTTTCTTCTTCCAAGCAACATAAAAAAGAAAAACAGCAAGGAAAAAAACACCAAACTCCAAAAGCGCAATCCACCATTCATAAACACTTGGAGAGACGGAAATAAGAATTTTTATATATCTAAAAATAGTCTGTGGAAAAAGTATTATTGAATCAGTAGATCGACTATTTCCTAAAGTGCCATGAATCTGTAAAAAATGGAAAAAGTCTCCCCATTGCCATAAATTAAATAATCCATAACTTGTAATCCCAAGTGGTATTAATAGCAAGGGGATGATACGTGCTGTTCTAAATGTTTTTTCCTGCTTAAAAAACTCATAAAGAAGAACAGGAAATATCGCAATTCCCACAATTCTTGTTGCCGAAAGTATAATTGCGCTAACACTGGAAGCCGCCCATTGTTTTTTTCTTGCAAAATAAAATGACAAAACCGAAAGCAAGAAAAATACACTTTCTGTATAGATGCTGACAAAATAAAAAGAAGTTGGAAAAACAAGCAGAAAAAAAATAACTCGCATTGAAATTTTATGATTATAGTTAAATCTAAGTAGCTTATAAAACACCACCAGGCTGGTAAAAAAAGATGCATGAACAATAAAAAGAGCGCTAAAAAATTGTATCTTGCCAAACTGCTCACCCTGTCCAAATATTCCAGCTAGTAAACGGATAAGGAATGGAAAAACAGGAAAAAAACCAGCATTATCAACGGTGTATCCATTGCTTGCAATAGATAAGTAATAGACGCCATCGAAATTTGCCCAGGGATATAAAAAAACACTGTCAACTGGTGAATAAGGTTTTATAAATTTCCATATACTTGTGTAATCGTAACCCTCTCTATATGAGAAAAGAGTGCTACCGAACCATAAGGGAACAAATAAAAACATTCGCCAAAGAAGAAATAGAAACAACAGATAAAGAGTAATTCGTTGCATTAAGGTTTGTAATGAACCAGTTTATATACCTTTACAACCGAAACATCCCACGTCTCTACAATCTCAGCTCGTCCAAATCCGGCAACTTCCCATAACGGGTGCCCAAGTGGATAACAGGGGTGTGTTTCGCAAATAACAAACAGTTGATCTCTAACAGTTAATCTATTTGGATCTTTTTCAAACGTTTCAATCTTTATTGGATCTTTTTTTGCCAGTCTAAAAAAGTACCGGTATGAATGATCTGAGTTACCCTGGGTAATAAGAGCAAAATTAAATGGCTTTCTTTCTGTTTTGCTCAAAACAAACTGCGCAATCTTCTCAACCTGCGCCAACTGGCGGTTTGGGGCATACCGAAATGGAATCCCTTGTAGATTAAATACTAATATTATAGAAAAAACGATAAGCCCGAAAACTAAATACTTTTTTCTCTTTTTTCCCCAAAATAATTGGAGCATATTACCCACGAGTAAAAAGGGGAGAGGAAACATAAAACCAAAATAATAATCGTAAATTGGCTTTTTGTAAAAGCCAAACAGCCCAACGCCTAAAATAAGCCATAAAAAAATAATAAGACGACTTTCTAAATGCTGATTATTATCTCTTATCGTTCTATAAAATTGCATCAGAAAAAAACCTGTTGCCAAAAACGCTAAAAACAGCGTAAAAATGTACCATGATCCAACAGAAATAGTAATGTTTCCCAAAAAAAGGTCTAATGACGCAACCGACTCTTGCAGCGATACCTGCTCGGGAGGAGGAAAAGCAGTAACAAGTCTGGCAAACAAACGAGAAAAAACATCACCAACAATCGTAAAAAACTTACTATTTCCCCCTGTTTCGCCCGATGAAAAAACAAATCTTACAATGCTTTGAATGTTGGGAAATCCGTGGCGAAACTCAAATGCCAAAAACGGCGTAAAACCAAAAAGAAATCCTAAAAATATCAAAATATAAGTCTTGATGGTTTCGAAAAGAAAACCGTACTTTCGATTATTAAACCATCTCAAGATGTAAATAAAAGGTACGTATACCCCAATAATAACGCCCAAAAATAACGCAAGATAATGAAGTTGCATTGCAATACCCAAAAGGCTACCACAGACAAGAAAAAGAAACATGTTTCTTTTTCTTGTAGCTAAGTAAACGGTATAAATGGTAAGCAGTGAAAAAAATGGTATCAGGTTTGGATTCCAAGATGAACGGGAATACGCAATAACTACAGGCGAAAGCGTATATAAAGATGCGGCTACAAGACCGGTAAAAACACTAAAAAAAACACTTCCCACTCTATATATCAACCAAACAGTAGCTACTCCAAAGATAGCCACCATTACCGCAGGGCCTGCTGGATTGTAATTAAACAACCATAGAAAAGGCGCCATAAAATAGTAGTAAATAGGACCTAAGAAAAATCCTCCTACAGAAGCAGTTGGACCAAGAAGTGTAAATTTGCCATGGAGAATGTTGTATACAGTTAACGCGTCTCTTCCTTCATCCCCCAAAAAAGTCATGTATTCATCAATTCTATAGAGTCGCAAAAAAGCAGCAAATAATAGAATGCTAAAAAGTAGCAGATGATGACTTCGCAATTGAAAATTGAATCTCATCCTACCATTTTTTGCAGTCCCGAAAGAAAAGAAATATGCCACCTTTTCCATATAAAGATATTATACATCGAATAACTGTAAGGAATAACAAAAAAAGCTATAGCAATTATTAAAAATAGCTGTCTCACTAAACGAGTATCTCCAAAAAGAGAAGTACCAACAGTAATTACAGTAAAAATAATAAGCACAGAGCCAAAAGACACCATATTAAACTGAATAAACTTTAAAGGAATTTTTTGAACTCGTGTTATTCTATATTTAGAAAATGCCCAAAAATTATTGAGGGTAAAATTCCACATAATGGAAAGTTCTGCTCCTAATGCCCCTGCTACACCAGAGTGTATGCCAAAAATCTTAAATAATTCAAGAGAAAAGGCGTTTATAAGATACCCAACAAATCCTGTAATTGCGTACTTTAAGAAGGGAGAGAAAACAAGTTCCCAAAATCTTGCCGCAATAACATACTCGAGCAACTCTGCAATGTATTCTTTGGGAGCTATTTTTGATCGGCCAAGAGTTCTATCCGTAAAATGAATAGGAACTTCCGCCACTTTAAATCCATCACGGACAGTTTTGTGCAAAAAAGAAACCTGAAACGTATATCCTCTAAAAGAGGCCAGTTCTTTTTTCTCTTTCAAAAACACCTCTTTTCGCAATGCCCGAAATCCGCCTGTCCAGTCATGTATCCAAAATCTCATCAAAATTGATCTTACTAATAAATTACCAAAAACAGAGTATGTCTTTCGCAGTAAACCCCAATTTTGGGGAATTGATCCGCCTTGACTGTAGCGAGTTCCAATAACCATGTCGTATCCTTCATCTATTTTCCTCAAAAATTCAGGAACCTTACGAGGATCATGAGACAAATCTGCGTCCATTTCAAACATAATCTCTGCTTGCAATTTCTCAACCGCATGAGTCATACCGCGTACATACGCTGCTCCTAATCCCAGTTTTTCTCCATTTTTTAGCAAATGAAGATTTTTATTTTTCATCATGAGACCCTCGACGGTGACAGCTGTTCCATCTGGCGAAGTATCGTCAACAACCAAAATATGCATTTGGTGATTTTTTATCTGGGGGAAAATTTTAGTTTCGAGTATTTCTATTACCCGCTCAATATTTCCTTTTTCGTTGTATGTGGGAATAATAATAACAACCTTCATGCTTTTCTAAAATAGTCTATGGCTTTTTTAATACAGATACATGTCGTCTTGGAGTTGTATCCTTCGTCAAGGAGCGATTCACTTAGATGTGAGCCGATAAACCCTGCTCCTCCAGCAATTAATACCGTCTCCATATTTTATTTGCTTCCCCGCTCCATCTCTATATCTTTTTTCACTATCATCTCCACCAATTGCTCAAAACTTGTCTTTGGTTTCCAACCAAGCACTTTTTTAGCCTTACTGTAATCTCCAATTAAAAAATCTACCTCTGCCGGGCGCATGTGTTCAGGCTTATTTGCCAAAACGTAATCTTTCCAATTGCTAATTCCTGCCACATTAAACGCCAATTTAACAAACTCCTCTACGCTATGGTTCCTGCCTGTTGCTATTACATAATCATCTGCTTTCTCATGCTGAAGCATCAGCCATATTGCCTCAACATAATCTCCCGCAAATCCCCAATCTCGCTTTGGCCGTAAATCCCCCAGTTCTATTTTTTTTTGTTTACCAAGATAGATTCGAGCAACCGCATTGCTGATTTTCCTGGTCACAAATTCAAGACCGCGCCTTGGCGACTCATGGTTAAAAAGAATACCCGAACAAGCAAATATGCCAAAACTCTCTCTGTAATTAACCGTAATGTAGTGCCCATACACCTTTGCTACGCCATAGGGACTTCTGGGATGAAAGCGGGTCGTTTCTTTCTGCGGAGTTTCCGTTACTTTCCCAAACATTTCAGATGAAGATGCTTGATAAAATTTAATCTTTGGATTGACAACGCGAATAGCCTCAAGCATACGCGTCACACCCAGTGCCGTAAATTCTCCTGTAAGCACGGGTTGATTCCAAGAAGTTTTTACAAATGACTGAGCCGCAAGATTGTATACCTCATCAGGAGCTGCTTCCATAAGTGCCGAAGACAGAGAACTTTGATCCAAAAGGTCACCCTGCACTAAAGTCACTCTATCTTGAATGTGGGCAATTCGTTCGTTGTTTACAGTGCTGGTACGGCGTGTTAGTCCATAAACTTTGTATCCTTTTCCTAAAAGAAATTCTGCCAAGTATGATCCATCCTGCCCCGTAATTCCAGTTATGAGTGCTTTTTTCATAAAAACCGCTCCTTTATTTTAAACAATATTCCTCCAATAATCCAGGGTATCTTTCAATGTTTGCTTTAAGGGAATTTCCGCCTTCCAACCAGTTAACTCTACAAACCTACTGTTGTCACACACTCGCTCTAATAAATCCTGAGGGCGAATCAAAGATTGATCTTTTTTTACCGTAATTTTTTCTTTAGAAAAAGAAAGAAGCATATCAAGTATTTCAGAAATTTTATATGATTTTCCAGAACCAATATTGTATACGTCACCTATCTTGCCTTGCTCAAGCAGAAGTACATAACCATGAACTATATCCCTTACATCAGTAAAATCTCTTCTCGAGTCTAAATTTCCAACTGTAATAAAAGGTTCTGATAATCCTTTTTCTATCTTGGCAATTTTTTGTGCAAAATCAGCTACTACAAATCCTGGTGATTGACGAGGACCAATATGATTAAAGGGGCGAACTCGAATAACTTTCATACCATAAGATAAAAAATATTGCAAACCTAAAAAATCTTGAGTTATTTTAGAAACGGCGTATGCACTAACTGGAGAAAAACGCGTTTCTTCATCAATAGGCAAATCCTTTTTTGCTACTTCTCCATAAACATCTGCCGAGGAAACAACCAAAACACGGCATTCAAAAAATTCAAACTTTCTTAGTGCCTCCAATAAATTTAATTGAGCAACAATGTTGTTCATAATGGTTTCTTCGGGGTGACCAAAACTTTCTCCGACTGCCGGAAACGCTGCCAAATGGAATACTAAATCGGGCTTTACCTCTTTAACAAAAGAGGCAATATCTTCTTTCTTTATCAAATCAATCTGGGAAAGACGCAGTTTTTTTTTAACCGTGGCTAGATTTACAAGACTAGAGGCAGAAAGATATGTACCGCTTACATCATACTGATTCTTTGCAATTAAAGCCTCTGCTAAATGGCTGCCCGCGAATCCAGAAATACCAGTAATTAAAACCTTTTTTGCCATACACGCCTATCTTCCCACCCCTCTATAGATAAAACCAAGCCTTTGTACAACATTAGGATCGTAAATATTTCTTCCGTCAATAAGAACTGGTTGCCTCATATATTCTTTTATTTTACCTAAGTTAAGCTGTCGAAATTCATTCCATTCTGTAATAACAATAAGCAAATCTGTATCTTTAGCGGCCTCGTAGGAATCGCTGCAAAAAATAACATGTTTTAAGATTTTCTTCGCATTATCCATCGCAATCGGATCGTACACCTTCATCTTTGCTCCCATTGTTTGTAATTGATTGATAATAACAATCGAAGGGGCATCTCGCATATCATCGGTATCCGGCTTAAATGAAAGGCCCAAAATTCCAATTGTTTTTCCCTTAAGATTTTTAAGCAGTTTTTTCGCTTTGTATACAATCCCTTCCATCGCCTGAGCGTTAATCGCCTCAACATCCTTAAGAAGCAAAAACTTGTACCCATGTTGTTTTGCTATGGCAATAAGCGCTTTAACATCTTTGGGGAAACAACTTCCGCCATACCCTGGCCCTGGAGAAAGGAATGACTTGCCAATCCGGCTATCCAAACCAATTCCCTCCAGTACCCCTAAAGCATCTGCTCCTGTTACTTCACAAAGCTGCGCGATGGCGTTGGCAAACGAAATTTTTGTGGCTAAAAAAGCATTTGCCGCATACTTTATCATTTCAGCAGTTGGAATAGTGGTAAGGACCATGGTTCCATCAATTGGTTTATGAAGCTCGACCAGTTTTTCCTCTGCTCGTTTTGTTTCTGTGCCAATTACAATTCTATCTGGATGCAGTGTATCGGAAATGGCCTGGCCTTCGCGCAAAAATTCTGGTGTTGAGGCTACATCAAACGTGGCTTTCTGTGGCAAAACTTTTTCAATAATTTTTTTAACTTCAAAATTTGTCCCAACTGGTACTGTGCTTTTTGTTACAACAACTGTATACCCATCAAGATTTCTCCCAATCTTTTCTGCCACTGCAAAAACAACCGAAAGATCTGCTTCGCCGTTTTTCTTCGGAGGCGTACCTACAGCAATAAAAACCGCGTCTGACGCGGGTATTGCTTCTTTGTAGGAAAGAGTAAACAGCAAACGCTTTGCCTTAACGTTTCTTTTAACTATTTCCTCAAGTCCTGGTTCGTAGATGGGAATGATCCCTTTTTTGAGGTTTTCGATTTTTTCAGAAGTATGTCCAATAACCCAAACCGTATTGCCCAACTCCGCAAAAATCGAGGCAGACACAAGCCCAACATATCCATGCCCCACAAATGTTATCGTCATAAGAATCTTATTCTAACATGCCATAAGGAAAAACGGAAGGGCACTCTAAGCCAGTAACAGTTCACGCTTCTGACAAAAATAGTATTATTTGTCAAATTGCACGCATTTTTTAACCAAAATTTTGCAATTTGACATCCTCCCGTGGACTGCGTTTCGGTTATTCCGGGGCCTCCAGCATCTACAGCAAGGGGCCACCGGCAGAGCCGAACGATTCAAGATGGTGTGCAAGCAACCTCCAAGTCCGTTGTGGTCGATAGCGTTAAGGGGTCTTCCGTCCGACCGATTGTCTGTAATAGGCCAGCGCGCTTGGTGTTATGAGTGGGCTTGCGAACCGGCTTGACATCAAGCAACAGCTATGAAATAATCAACACGGAGGAATATAATGGTACCGCGTCACGAACTTCCCATGTTTGCTACCGAAAATAATATAGGTATCAAACCACCTCCTCCCCTTGCCGATGTTCTGAAAGCAAACTTCCCCGGCCGGGACGAGCGTATTAACGCCCTCTGGCAAGGCCTGTTTTACGCAGTATATTCGTCAGGACGATACTCGTGGATGGGTATCTTGGATGCCGAAGATGAGTTAGGGCGTGAACGCCGTGTTATTTATCTGGAGGAGCGTCCGCCTGCATCACAGGAGCGCCGCAGCCCTAAGGCAGATGCTATCGGTCCGATATTTGTTGAACTGTCTCTAGCTCTCCGGCCGAAGAAGGTCTTTGTAGACCTCTATCAGGGCTGCCACGGGGAGGATGTAGATTTGGTCGAAGCTGCCAGGAACGATATTAAGCTCCGATATGGTAATGGTGACAGAAACCTGCAACCGGAACTCCTCTGGGACGGAGGCTTTCTCCCTCATCGGTAATTTGGATACGATAACAGATGACAACCCCCTATGAACAGAGTTTTATATACCCTCTGGACATGTTTGCGCGACGTTACCGTCATCTACCACAGGATACCGACTGGCCAGAGGCGAATATCCCCTTTGAGTGTAAGATTTCAATGTTATTATACTCTATCTTTCAATGTTCTAGCCTCAAAACATTGAAAAATACCTCAAATTTTGACTGAAATCTTACACACACAAGCGCGGGGGTTTCCGGTTGTCTGCCCGGTATTAAGTTATACTACAGTGTATAGAATATAACACGGGAACCGCCGTCACGTTACGCCCCTGGCGAGACTTTTTCGAGTGAGGAGTGGGCCGAGGCTGCGCTTTTCCGTGCGTACCGCTCTCGGGCTTGCCTAGCCTTACGCTCTTTCACTTCGGGCTTGCTATTGTACTTCTTATCATACGCAGCCCTGTGTTGAGCAATTTGAGCAGCATGGCGCTCGCGCCACTTCCTCTTGTTTTCGCTGTGTTTATCGGGGTGACGTTGCCGCCAGCAGCGTTGCCGCTCTCGGTTTTGCGCTCTGCGCCGCAACTCCAGCTCCTCCAGCCTGGCGACTTCTTCGGCCGTCGGGGAGTAGCCTAGACCATGTGCAGGGTGGGGTAATGGCGGTTCTGGTGGGGGCAGCTCACTGCGTGGCTGGTGGAACTCTGGTCTATTGGGAGTACATGTCGGCGGGTCTCCCACTGGCGGGATAGGGGGCATGCCCCCCTGGAAAGGGTGCAGCTCTGAGGGTCGGACTGGGCTGGGCGCCTGGAAGCCCTGGCCATCGCCAGGGCGTGGTAAATCCGGTTGTGATTGTGGTATCTCCTTGCTCATATTCGATGGCCTCTCTCGGATGTAAGTTTTAATCAAAAAGTTTAGAAGACCTTTAATAAAACGTATAATCTTAGGCTTAAAATCAACAGTTTTTATTAAACATATCTATATATTTCGTATAAACCTTACACATAGTGTCAAATTGCAATAAAAAAAGGTATAAAATTTTGCAAATTTTTCACTGGTATAATTACTACTTTAGACTATAATAGTGATCTAAAATCTACTTTTAATCTTTCATTTTTTGCAAAATTTTGGTTAAAAAATGCGTGCAATTTGACAAGCGGGGGATTTTTTACCAAAAACATAGTAAACAACAGCCACAGCAATCACAGCTAAGAAAAAAGGGGGTTGTGCTAGGGTAATTTGGTAAGTTAAGTCAATCATACTGTCTTGAGTAGTACTTCTGATACTCGCCACTTTTAACGTGCTTCCACCAACTTTCGTGAGTTTTGTACCATTCCACAGTCTTCAAAAGATACTCATCGAACGAATGCCGAGGCTGCCATCCCAGCTCATTTTTTATCTTTGACCAATCAATTGCATACCTTCTATCGTGTCCTGGTCTATCTTTGACAAATTCTATGAACTCTTCACCTTTTCCAAGAAGAGACAAAATTTTCTTTATAATTGCCAGGTTATTAATATCCTCTGTTAGACCGCCAACACAGTATGTTTCGCCAACTCGTCCTTTTTGTAAAACTATATCAATCGCACGACAGTGATCTTCAACATATAGCCAATCTCGTACATATAGTCCATCTCCGTATACCGGCACTTTTTTACCCTCTAAAAGATTCGTAATTGCCAAAGGAATAAGTTTTTCTGGAAACTGATAAGGGCCAAAATTGTTTGAACAGTTGGTAATTGTAATAGGCAAACCATATGTGGTATGGTACGCTCGCACCAAATGATCTGATCCTGCTTTACTTGCCGCATAAGGACTTCTGGGGTTATTAAGTGTTCGTTCATTAAATTTATTCGTATCCTCTAGAGATAGACTTCCAAATACCTCATCTGTAGACACATGGTGTAATTTTTTTACTCGATTTTTAACAGCGCTATCTAAAAGCACTTGTGTACCAACAACATTTGTCATAACAAAAGGAGCTGGCTCAAGAATTGATCTGTCAACATGACTCTCGGCTGCAAAATGCACCACAGCATCAATATTTTGCATTGCAACATTTACTGATTCTGCATCACAAATATCTCCCTGGATAAATTTGTAATGAGAATTATTCTCAACCTCTTTAAGATTCTCCAAATTCCCAGCGTAGGTTAGTTTATCGAAATTAACAACCGAATCTTGTGGATAATGTTTGAGCCAGTAGAGAATAAAATTGGAGCCAATAAACCCTGCCCCTCCTGTCACTAGTAATTTCATACTATTTAACAATTCCCTGCTCTAATTCCTCTAAGGCATATTCAACTTGTTCATCTTTAAGATCTGGGTCGTAGGGAGGATCTGGGTAATTTATAAGCCAAGCTTCATCTGTCCCAATATTCAAAAGTCCTGTTGCAATATCTTTTGGAATAAATAAACGTTGGGGAGTATTAGCATCAAGTACATATTCTTCTTTTTCACCACTGCCTGGTTTATACAATACAATTTTCATTTTTCCTCTCAAGATAACATAGCGGGCAGCCCGAACTCTGTGAAGATGGTATCCCTTAAACATCCCTGGCTTTACAGAAGTAAGATATGCAACAGTTTTGTTGCCTTCTTTATAAAGTTCGGTTAAAAAACCATTTTCTGTACCAGAAAGGTCAAATGTGCTTACCTTTTTTGTATCTTCAAGTCTTGCCAAACTCATAGTAATTCTCCTTTCTTTATCTTTTCTGCAACAAGGTTATTGGCTCGCAATAATTCGTCAAACGATGTACCCGCATCAATCCAAAAATCAAGCATTTCGCATCTCATCGTTCCCTCTTTGACATACATATTATTTAGATCGGTTACTTCAAGCTCTCCTCTTTTAGACGGAGAAAGTAGTTTTATAAAAGAAAATACTCTTCTGTCGTACATGTAAACTCCTGCTTGGGCAATATTAGATTTTGGTTGTTCCGGTTTTTCTTCGATAGAAAGTACCGTTCCATCTATATCTACCTCAATTACGCCATATTGTTTAGACCCTGTATCCATTTTAACGCCGAAAACAACTGCTCCTTTTTCTCTCTTCTCAAATCTGTCAATGCTAACTTTAAGATTAAAAGTAAAAATATTATCTCCTAAGATAACAAGAATGTCATCGCTGTCTTTTGCAAACTCCTCTCCCAATGCAATGGCATCAGCAATACCGCCTTTAAGATTCTCTTGCACAGCAAACTCCAGCTTTAACCCAAATTCTTCTCCTCCTTTTAGTAAATTTATAAAGTGACCAGCATGATCTGAAGAAGTAGTAATAAGAACATCGCGTATACCTGCTTTTGCCATCACTTCAAGCGGAAAAAAAATCATGGGCTTATTATAAATTGGCAGTAAATGTTTATTCGTTACCCACGTTAAGGGCCGAAGTCTTGTTGCTAATCCTCCTGCTAAAACAATCCCCTTCATAGTCTCTTTGGCTTACAAAGCTCCTAAGAAAAAAAAGGCAATCGTCATACCCAGACTGCCAATTAAGATATATTCTACCACAATTTTTGCCGTCACATCGTGGTTTTCTCTATGATGCATAATTCCAATGGCCACATAAAAAAATGTCGTCATGACAACAACAAGCATTTGCATCTGCTTGCTGTTGGTAAATTGTAAAGCAAGCACAATCCCAAGTGCCACGACAATAAAAAGAAAAATGGAATATATTATGTGTGACTTTATGTACTCGCTCATCATAAGATATATCCGTGGTTCACGAGAATAATAAATAACAATACCAAACCAAGAAAGACAACATGATCTATATTATGGCCGACAAACCTAATAATTTTTCTTCGCTCTATAATAATCATATCTATTGAAAGAATAAAAATAAACAGCGTGATCGTACCAATGCCAATGTACCAAGATAAAGAAATGCTATTGATAATCGGCTGATTCTTAAGATAAGAAGGTGCTATTTCAGAAGATAAGCTTCTTTCTCCTGCAAGCTGTGGAGAAACAGGTTGCAAAACAGTCTCAGGCGTCTTGGCAAGCTGTAACGGCTGTGCGCTGCCAAACATCTCAACCACAAGCGTGGTATTTTCTCCCACCAGCTTTCCTTCCAGCACGGCAAATCCAATATCCTGATAGTTTGGTGAAAACATGTTGTCTCTATGGGTTGGGCTGGTCATCCACGCGTCAACAATATCCTCCGAATGCGTAAAACCTCGCGCTAAGTTCTCTCCTGCATAGACGTAGTTGTACTCTGTTTGTTTAATAAAATGCCATGGCGTTGTACCGTCTGGAGCATTGTGCGCCCAGTAGTTTTTTTCTAACATATTTGTTCCCTTTAAAAACGCTGCTTTGGAAAGCTGTTCGTTTAATACGAGTTGACCAAGTCCCTTACTTTGTCTTTCCCTATTTGTCAACAAAAGAAGCTTTTCTACCGATATATCTGCGGTTGCACCAAGCACATCAGAAAAGTCTGTTTTGGCCTTTTCAAGCAAAATTTGGCCTATGAGGAAAAAGGCGATAAAAAAGACTATGGTCTTATGATGCAAAAGTTTAGGACGATGATTATTTGACTCGTGAGGCAAAAAAAAATGGTGAAAGAACCGTTTCATTCTTAAACCAGTATAGCACTAATAATTTGGCTCAACAAATGCGCCAGCCGGCTTACCGTTTAAGGAAATTTTCAGTATAAACGCAAGCGCGTTTGCAATAGAAATGCCAACCCGAAGACCAGTAAAAGAGCCTGGGCCTGTATGTACTTCTATCGAAGTAATGTCTGTTGATTTTAGTTGATGTTTCCTTAACAGCTTATCTACCATAGGAAGTACAACCTGTGCCCTTCTTGCGTCTATTTTTTGTTTTATTAAATCTTTTTTTCCAGCAATTCGTAATCCAACGCTAATATAGTGGCTACTTGACGTATCAATGATCAAAACGATATTATTTTTTAATTTTACTGCGCCCTGACGCAATATCTTCCATGGCTTTTGCGTACAATCAATTACTGTCGAAACATTTCCAACCTCGCATTCTCCAGGCATCACATAATCAACAAGCTTCAGAAGTTTGGGATCAAGATCTTCAAATTTGTACGGCGTTTTTTGTCCATGAAAATTTGCCGATGGACCCAAAATACCAACTCCAACACCGCGAATAAGCGCTCGTGCAACACTGTGATTTGGAATTCGAATACCAACTGTGTTTCCGCCACCCCGCACAAGACTTGGCACCATGGCAGTCCTACTTTGCAAAACAATCGTTAACGCGCCAGGCCAATATGGCTCAATAAGTTTATCAATTACTTCTTTTGGAATCGCAGTAACATATTTTTTTGCCATTTTAACACTGTCAATAAGAACGGACATTGGCTGTGTTTCTGGCCGCTTTCGAATTGCAAATAGCCCTTTTATTGCTTGTTCATCATCTACTCGGCACCCAATACCAAAAGCCGTATCTGTCGGAAAAATTACCATCCCACCAACTTTAAGAATTTTAATCGCTTTTTCAATATCCAAACTCATAGGTAATTTTGCGCTTGTTCTCATCTAGGTACTCAAAATAGATATCAATTCTTTCCTTTGGTAGTAAATCTTTTATCTTCTCCACCCACTCAATAACTATTATATTTTGGGGGTCTTTTAATATCTCTTTAATTCCTAATCCTTCAATATCTTTTTGGCTTTCAATCCTATACAAATCTATATGGTAAAAATTCTTAAAACCTGCTTTATATTGCCTTACAATAACAAACGTTGGTGATATAATTCTCTTTTTTATCCCCAAGCCTTTTGCTAATCCTTGCGCAAACGTTGTCTTGCCTGCTCCTAAATCTCCATATAAAGCAATAATACTACCCTTAAACGTCTTACCAAACAACTTGGCAATCTCTTGAGTTTCATTAGCACTTTGGGTTATAAAGATCTTTTTTTCCATTCTCGAAACGCTAGTATACCAGAGGCAACCAGAAACACAAAACCAGTACCAATTGCAAGATTTGAGAAGCTAAAAAGCGATGCTTTTTTTGCTTCTACTAATGTCGGCGATGCCGAGGGAGACGCTGTTACCATTTCTCCCAAAATTGATGTTGGAACTTCATCTTCTGGTTTGGTGTTTTCTTGAACCATTGGTTTTGTTGTAGTTGGAGAAACGCTTTTTGTTTGAGAAGATGCTGGAGAGGATGTTGCCGTTGCAACTGGTTTCGGCGTTACCGTGGGCTTGCTGGTTGGTGTTGGGGTTGGAGTTTTTGTTGGAGTTGCTGTTGGAACTTGTGTCGGTGTCGTAGTCGGCAATGCAGGACTATTGGAAGATCCTTTTGTTGCAGATGCTAAAATAGTAAAATCTCCTGTTCCATTTGGATCTCGTCCAGTTGTAATATTCTCATTTTGTTTAGTTGAATAAGAATAACTATCAACAGTGCCAGTATTATCTTTTAAATTGATTATTTCGGGATCATTATTATTTAGCCATCCTTCGCCTGTCTCGTAAACAACAAATCCACCTGCGCTAATAATTCCTAAACTATCAAGAGATTTTGTGTTATTTTTAGCATCAACAAGCTTCCAACCAGTAAGATTCACATCGCCTGAACTTAAATTATATAATTCTACCCACTCTTTTTCGCCACTTGCGGGATTTGCTAAAAATTCATTAATGACCACATCTGCGGCAAAAACCAATTGGGGATAGAAAAGAAAAAAAATAACTGATATAAATACAAACAATATTTTTCTAAGAGTTGTAGTTGACATGAAGATAAAAGGTATCTAAGTCCGAATCCTTATGACGAACCCTAACGTAGCGCAATCTGCAACCATTTAGCCCCGTATAGCTTCCCTGGTACAGTGTACCAGATTGCACAGCTTTCACACTATAGGAAGATCCCATAATATCTATACCATTGTGGAAATTATATATCTGTCTCACAATCGGGTTGTAAAGCGTTGCCCATGTGTTACCATACCCTTGGGTCAATTTTACTTTAGGATCAATAGGCCAATTCCAACCTCCAGATGGATTAAACGGATCACCATCGCCGCTCCCACACGATGAACCCGAACAGTTTTCATAGTCAGCACCTTTTAGATAGTTAAATGGATTTTCTGTAGTACCGCTCCGACTCACAATAAAGTGTAAGTGTTCGCCGCCTGAATTACAAGAAGAACCTGCAATAACTGATGCAATCGTTTGTCCCTCCGAGACAGCGCCAATCTCTGTCTCTTGTCCGCGACCAGCTATAATGCCTTTAATTGCCTCAAATTCGGCCCGCGCTCTCGCCAATAAATCCTGATATCTTTTCTCATCGTTTTTGGTGATCTCAAGAAGTGTCTGCTTGGCTTGTTTCTCGGAAGCAAGTTGCGCTGTGTATCCCTCCAACTGTGTCTTTAACGACTCAACTTTTTTCTTTTTATCTTCAAAAATATTTTTTTGCGTCACGTAATCATTTTTCGCTTGTTGGGTGGCAAAAATAAGTTTTTTGTCGTTCTCCTGAACAATTTTCAGGTAATTGAGCTTGGAAATAAAATCTGTTGCGCTAGTGGTAGATAACAGTATATAAAATGGCTGAATACTCCCTACCTCATACGTCTCAACAATTCTATTTATCAGCACCTTTGTCAATTTCTCAAGCGCCTCTTCAAGTGATTCAATTTTTTTAGTTGCTGTCTTAATATCACCAGTAATACCTATTATTTGCTGTTTTGTCGCATTTATACGCAGTTCAGTTAGTTGGATCTGATTATCCATCACGCTAATTTGCGAAGAAAGTGTGCGCTGCTGACCTTGTAACTCTTTAATTTTTCCCTGCAACTCATTTATTTTGTTTTGCAGATCCTGCTCTTGTTTGCTCGTATCAGGAGTTGGCGTAGGAGTTAATGTGGGTGTTTGCGCAAATACAATATCGCCAAAGAAGCTAACGGCTAGAAAAAAGATGATAAAAGATGTGAATATTTCTTTTGGTAAAACCATAAATCATATATCTTAAACCCGCCTGCCGGACGGGCAGGTCATAAATCTTATTTTAGGTATCGCAACACCGCCAAAAAGCTGGAAAAAATTCCCAAAAAAATAGCGATAAGAAATTCTACTCCAAGAAGTTGAGCAAAAAAAACAGCCGGAATTGGAAAAAGCGGAATGCCCTTTAAGAAAGATTCTAAAAATGGCGTGGCATACCAAAATAGCCCAACGCCTAAAAGCCAGCCAAAAAACGCGCCCACAATGCCGTAAAATATTCCTTCATAAATAAATGGCCACCTTACATACCAACTTGTCGCGCCAATAAGCCTCACAATTTCTATCTCTTCTTTTTTCTGGGAAATTTTAATACCAATAATAATAATCATAAGAAACATCGCATCTAATGCCAAGATAATACTTAAAACTATGCCTATTTTTCGCAGCGCATTTGTCCAAATCGAAAGATTTTTAACAAGATCTTGCTGAAATACGACTCGTTCTACAACCGCTGATTTACTTAGCATATCGGCAACATAAGACAAATCCTCTATTTTATTTGTAGAAACTCCAAAAGAAGAAGGTAAAATGTCTGCGTTGACTAATTCTAAGGATAGTGGATCGTCTTTAAATAGTTCTTTATATTTTTCAAACGCATCAAGTTTTGAGGAAAATTCAATTTTTGCAATCTTATCGGTATCTTCCAGTTTTTGGCGCAAAGAGTCTATATCTTCCTGTTTTGCCTCATCTTTAAAGAAAGCGGTTACCTGAGGAACAGACTCAAAGTAGGCGATAATTCTTGATGATGTAAAGATAAAAAACGCAAAAAAAGTTAAGACAAAAAACGTCTGTGCCATAATAAAAACAGCGGCAAACGCTTGGTAAGGAGAACGCCTAATGTGGCGCCAGGTTGTTTTAAGATGTCGCATATTTCCCTTTCTTCTGATCTCGAATTACTCTCCCTTTATCCAACGCAACAACACGCTTCTGTAGATTATTAACAATGTCTATATTATGGGTAGCCATCACCACGGTTGTGCCTTTTTCGTTGATTCCCAAAAGAAGATTCACGATATCACGACCGGTTGATGGGTCTAAATTGCCAGTCGGCTCATCTGCTAAAAGCAGGTCTGGGGAAAATACCAGTGCTCGCGCAATTGCCGCTCTTTGACGCTCCCCTCCCGAAAGCTGTATGGGAAACTTATTGTAATGCTCCAAAATTCCCACCTGGGTTAATACTGCTTCAACTCTTTTTTTTGCTTCCTCTGGTTTTACACCAGAAACTTCCAAAGGCAACACCACATTTTCAAATATAGTCCTATCCATTAACAGCTTTAGATCCTGAAACACCACACCGATTTTTTTTCGTAAATGTGGCACTTTGTGATGAGGGAGTTTCACAATATCAAAATCTCCTACAATAATCGTTCCCTTTGATGGAAGCATATCGCGGATTAAGAGCCGAAAAATCGTTGTTTTACCCGATCCTGTCGGGCCAACTAAAAAGACAAACTCGCCTTTATCTATGACCAGGGTAATATCGACAAGACCAGAGGAACCAAGAATGAATGTTTTGGAAACCTTATCAAGCTTTATCATAGGACAAATTAAATTACTCTAATACTTCTACTTTTCCAACATCCATCAGCCAGCCGGCACTCTTGGCGGCGTTTGTTTCTCCCCAAACCTTTACCTTTCTTTGTATAAATATAGAGAGGTCAATAACGGAAGAGGTAAGATACACGTTTTGACTATCCCCGCCTGGACGTACTAAATGATATTGCCCTTCTCCTTCGATACCGCCTTCTTCTAAAACACCCTCCGCAGAATCCCTAAACGTTTTTGTGTCGCTTGACCCAACAACTGTTCCAACCTCAATCGAAGAATCATTATCCAGCATACCAACACTCGACACGCTGGTGTCATTCTTGGCAAGCAGATAACCACTGCCCACTCCGAAAATGGCTATCATAATTAGGGCGATAATAAATTTTGTAGAAAATATAGTAGACATTTCCTTTTGGTCAAACC
Organism: Candidatus Levyibacteriota bacterium; assembly: GCA_016182425.1. GTDB lineage: Bacteria > Patescibacteriota > Microgenomatia > Levybacterales > UBA12049 > JACPGP01. The sequence goes on along the minus strand of JACPGP010000033.1, from coordinate 3,685 downwards.
CATGGAGCATCTCTTCTTTTTTTTCTTTTTGATTCTCCACGTTTCCTCACCTCCTCCACTTACTCTAGTAAACCACATTTTTATACATTTGACAACTGGCGCAATTCTTCTTCTATAAACCCTTCGAGTTCGCCATTTAACACCGCGTCTGTATCTGATGTTTCAAAATTGGTCCGCAAGTCCTTTACCATATGGTAAGGATGCAAAACGTAGGATCGAATCTGATTTCCCCATCCTGGCGTTTTATACCCGCCTTTTAATTTTTGCTCCTCTTTTTTTCGTTCTTCTTCTTCAAACATCCACAATTTTGCTCGCAAAATCCGCAGGGCATTTTCTCTATTTTGCCCCTGATATCGCTCTTTCTGCGCAGTAACCACAATGCCTGTTGGTTTGTGCCTAAGACGCACTGCAGTTGATACTTTATTAACATTTTGTCCACCTTTGCCCCCACTTCGAAAAAACTCCCATTCTAAATCATCATCTAGAATTATTATTTCCTTCTCATCCTCTATTGCTGGCAATACTTCAATTAAAGCAAAAGATGTTTGACGTAACTTATCGGCATTAAAAGGAGATTGACGAACAAGCCTATGCACGCCCTGCTCCCATTTAAGAAAACCATACACATACTTGCCGTCAATAGAAAGCGTTACTTCTTTTATTCCTGCTTCCTCGCCCAATGTTTCTTCTATAATTTCGTACGACCATCCCTTTTTTTCGCAAAATCGCGTATACATTCGATAGAGCATCTGCGCAAAGTCCATTGCTTCAACCCCTCCTTGTCCAGAATGAATAGAAAGAATAGCTGCGCCCTTATCATGGGGATTGGAAAAATACAGGATGGTCTCTAGTTTATGAAGTAATTTTTCTGCTTCTTTATATTCGCCATGTTTAACAAGCTCCGCAAGCCAATCTAATTCCTCAACTTCTTTTTGTAAATCAGATAACATTTTCATTTTCTTGCCTGCTCTAAGGTGGTCTTGCCAAAATGTTGCTTTAGCACTCATCTCTTCAATTTCACGGATTTGGCGCTTTTTCTCCTCTATATCTACTTTTTCTAAAAATTTTTTAACTTTTTCTTTTAGTTCTTCCATATGTGTTATTAAAGAAATGTCAGAAGCAATCCAATTGCAGAAATTGCCATAATAATAATTGTTACTATACCAATAATATTTAATAATCTATTATTCACCCTATTTCCCATAATTTCTTTGTTATTGGCGATAATAAGAATAATAAAAAGGAGTGGAGGCGCGACAATGCCATTTAATACAGCTGTGTAGTAAAGTGCTGAAAATGGGCTTATGCCAATAAAATTAATAGTAATACCAATTACAGTCGCAATAACAATAACTAAGTAAAATTGCGGTGCGGTCTTTGGTGTTCTATATAACCCTGCCTTCCATCCAAATGCTTCGGAAACAGCGTAAGATGCCGATCCTGCTAAAATTGGAACTGCCAAAAACCCTGTACCAATAATACCTAATGCAAAAAGCAAAAAGGCAAAATCCGAAGCTATAGGCCGCAACGCTAAAGCCGCATCCGATGCTGTTTGTATGGTTTTTATGCCCTGCGTAAACAATGTTGCGCCAGTGGCAATAATAATAAACCACATGACAAGATTTGAAAAAAACATCCCTATAATCGTGTCCATTCGAAGCCTGGATATATCTTTTGGCGTAACTTTTGGCTGCCCAGCTCCCATTTGCCGCAACTTATGATGTGCAACCTCCTCTTCCACTTCTTCTGATGCTTGCCAAAAGAAAAGATAAGGAGAAATTGTTGTTCCCAAAATTGCCACAATATTCAAAAGATAATCTTTAGTGAATTGGACTGTGGGAAAAACCGTTGAGGAGAAAACCTCCTTCCAATTAATATGAATTGTAAGTACCACAAAAAAGTATGAAAACAGAGCAAATGTAAGGTATTTTAAGTATTGTGCGTACGTTTTGTATGAAATAAAAACTTCTAAACACAATGTTATTACTGCTATACTAATAAGTAGCATCCAAAATGGCAAACCTAAAATAAGCTGCAGGGATGCTGCCATGGCGCCTAAATCTGCGCCAATGTTAATGGTATTTGCCACAAAAAGGAGTAAAACTGCTCCATATAAAACTTTTTTTGTGTAATACTGCCGTATAACTCCAGCCAGTCCTCTGCCTGTCACAAGTCCGATTCTTCCGCACATCTCCTGCGCCGCTACCATCAACGGAAACGAAAATGGCGCCGTCCACAATTGTGAAAATCCAAACAGGGCGCCAGTTTGGGAATAGGTGGCAATGCCCGACGGATCATCATCCGATGCTCCAGTAATAAACCCAGGGCCTAAAATTTTAATAATCTTTTTTACAAACTTCATAGGCTTTTACAAATATTCTCGCACATTTGTTTGGCCTGAGATTTTGGGTACTGCTCTAACGCTTTTAGGTCGTTAATAACTTTTTGTATTTGCGGAGATGCGGAAGCCACATCGTCTACTGTTAAATTTGTCACTTGATTTTTTATTTCTTCAAATTTTTGCTGCGCATCCTGCCGAATTACCGAAGGAGAAAAAGGAAACGGATCTTTATTTTCATCCGATGAGGAAGATGAAGATTCGTTGTTCTCCTCTCCGGTAGTTATCCCCGCAACTGACTCTGAAGATTTTGTTGATACTTTTTTGGGGAATTTTGTTTCCTTAGCATCAAAAACATAGGTCTTGGCAGCATATGCTACTCCTGACAGAAAAAAAAGGGCAATTACTGCCATAAGAATTTTTCTCTTGTCCCACGTTTGCTCAGCAAACTCCACCTCCCGCATAAAGCCTATTGTAGCACGGATTTGAACTGTTTTCTTAGATGCTCATATGCCGTTGCAAGCAAAACGCCAAAAATAATACATAAGCCAGAAACAAAAAGTATCGGCGTTGGCTTTTCACCTAAAATTGGCACCGAGATAACCCCACTTGAAAATGGGCCTATATATTGATGCAAAGATGCAGTAAACGGGCTTGTTTTTTTAATAACAAACTGGATAAGAAAAAACATTAATGCAGAAGAAAATATACCTAGGCCAAAAATACTTAATATTCCTGTTGTAGTTACATCGTATATCTGAAAAGATCTTACACTTCCCTCAAAAGGAAGTAAAAAAAGAAGAACAACTACTGTGGTAACAAAACTGGAAAAACTAGTTACCACCGGACTATATTTTTTGGTAAGATCTTTTGAAACAAGCACATAAAAAGCCCATGAAAATACTGCAATAAGAGTTAATAAGTTCCCTAAAGGTGTACCAAAAGCCAGAATTTCTGTCTTAACAATAGATTCTTTTAAAATTAACCCAACGCCAAATGATGCTATAATTAATCCTGCAATTTTTTGCATTGTCATTGTCTCTTTAAAGAGAAACCTACTCATCAACAATACAATTACTGGCACAAGTGTATAAAGTAACTGAGAAACAATTGTTGTTGTGTACTGAATAGCAACACTAAAAAATCCCACATTCCCCGCAAAGAAAAGCGACCTTGTAAAAAGAAACCAAATATCATGACGCGCTAGGTTCCTCTGATATCTGAAGAAAAAAGGATAAAAAACAATACTCGCAACCAAAAATCGAAGCGTTGTAAGAAGTAAAGGAGGAAACTCTCTTACTCCGAATTTAATCATTACGGGAGTGAATCCTCCAAGCATACCAACAA
>JACPGP010000032.1 GCA_016182425.1 Candidatus Levyibacteriota bacterium | reverse complement strand
GCTGAATAGCAACAGGCTCGGGGGGGAGCACAAATCGCGCAAGCGCGCAAACTCTCCCCCGGGCACCTATCATTTCCCGATAGTGTATGATATATGATCAATTAGGTATTGACATTACCCCATAATCTTGTTATTATAGAACAATATTAACTAATATTGTCTCATAGAGACTACATTATGAAACAAATTCTAGATGATTTACTGAAAAAATGGTGGAGTGATCCTTTACCTACCATAAAGCCTCGGGATGTGAATCTCCTTTTCTACTTTGACCCAAAAGTCAAAAAAACCCTTACGGTAACAGGTTTTAGAAGGGTAGGGAAGACCTTTACGCTTTTGGATTTTGCCCAAAAATATGGGAAAGAAAAATGCGTCTACATTAACTTTGAGAACGAAAGATTACCCAGGAAAACAGAAACATTAAGTAATCTTATTGACCTTTTGACCGAGCTTAGGGGAAATGAGCCGTTTGTGCTTTTGATGGATGAAATCCAGGAAATACCAGAATGGAGTAGGTGGGCTCGAAATGTTAATGAAACAACCAAGCATAGATTGATCCTCTCCGGTTCCTCTTCCAAGCTTTCCTCTCAAGAGATGCCAACCGTTATGAGAGGCCAGACAATTACTATTCCTATATTTCCTCTAAACTGGGATGAGTTTTTACGGTTTAAGGAGGTAAATAAAAATACGCTGCCCAAAGATCTGCTGCTTAATTACCTAAGGGAGTACCTTTTATTTGGCGGTTTGCCCGAGATTGTACTGGCTGAAGAAGGGCTCCGCAGCTTAATTCTTACCGGATACTTTTCTACTTTTGTGGAGAGGGATATTGTTGAGCGGTATAAATTGCGAAAAAAGGAGACATTTACCGACTTGTTGCGGCTTCTTCCTAATACGCAAAGCTACACTTATTCTAAGTTGGCTAATTCATTAAAGAGCATGGGTCACAATGTTGGGAAAGGCACAGTTATTCGGTATATGCACTGGCTAGAGCAATCATATTTTCAATCTTATGTAGAAGTTTTTTCTGTTAATGTAAGAACGAGAATACAGACAGTAAAAAAGTCCTACCTAATAGACAATTATTTTACCTCGCAATTGAGCAGCAGATTATCGGAAAACATTGGTTATTTAATGGAACAAGCAGTATTTCATACACTGCATATCCTTTCTGTTTGGGATCCAAGATATGAGCTATTTTATTGGAAAGATTATTTCGGCAATGAGGTAGATTTTGTAGTAATCCGCAATAAATCAGTAAGTGAGCTTATTCAGGTAACATATGCAAATACGATTATTGATATACCAGAGCGGGAAACAAAAGCACTGGTAAAAGCTGCTAAAGCACTGAACCTTTTATCTGGGAAAATTATAACGTGGATCGTTGAGGAAACAAAAATAATAGATGGCATAACTATTTCTTACATTCCGCTTTGGAAATGGCTGGGTAAACCAGAAAATATTTGAAAACTCTCCCCCGGACATCACATCATTTTTCAATAGTGTATAATAAGAATTATGAGCAGTAATTTGTGGGACTACGACGAGAAAGAATTACAAAAAACCGAGAAGGGGAGAATCTTTATTTTGGAACGCAAGATTAACTATGGCGTGTACCCATCGGATAAAGAGAAAATAAAGCTTTCTCTCGTTAAGAAATACTGGGATAAACTTCAAATAGAGCCATTGCGCCGACGTCTTTTTGAATTACTCCTATGGGGAAAATAACATTAACTCCACTACAAAAATCACTCTTTGAGCAAATTACGAATGACCCCTCATTTCCCAAAACATTTTATTTTACCGGTGGAACAGCGTTAAGCGCTTTTTATTTCCATCACAGAGAATCGGAAGATCTTGATTTTTTTTCCGAAAAGCCGTTTGATACAGAAATAATTGCTGACATTATGAACAAAGTTTCTCTTGCTATGGGAGTGCCATTGCGGATTACGCGGTATGAGAAAGTCAAGATATTTGAATTTGTAAAAAATGAAAAACTTCTTATAAAAGTAGATTTTGTGCACCATCCATATAAAAGACTTGAAAAGGGAATGCAATTTGGTAATACCGAAATTGATAGTCTTATTGATATTGCAACGAATAAGCTGCTGACGGTTAATCAGCGAACAGAGGTAAAAGATTTTGTTGATCTCTATTTTTTGCTTGAAAAATTCACCATCTGGGATTTGTTTTATGGATTAAAGGTAAAGTATAATATGGAATTTGATATGGTTTTACTTGCGGCCGATTTCTTAAAAGCGAAAGATTTTGATTTTTTGCCAAAAATGGTCAACCCCCTCTCTTTAGACACCCTCAAAGCCTTTTTTCG
>JACPGP010000030.1 GCA_016182425.1 Candidatus Levyibacteriota bacterium | reverse complement strand
CTTGTCATGCCGAACAAGTTTTGGCATCTCGTTTAGATTCTGAAACGAGTTCAGAATGACAGACGAAGAAACCTCTTCAAATCTTTTCTTCACAAACTCTTTATCTAGAGACAAAATAAGCCAGGCGGCTTTTGGTCCGTGATCTTTTCCAATAAGCGCGATATAAATTGCTGCAAACGCATCTTTTGAAGAAATATTTATTTCTTTTGCCCATTCGTAAAGTTCTGTTTGAAGTTCCTCTGCGTCCCATTCTTTATCTAATTCTCCTGAAATTTTTTTTAGAAATTGTTTTTGATTTTCAGATAAACTTTTTACCTGCTCTGGTATTTGTTTCCGAACTATAAATTTATCTGACTCCGGCGCAAATTTTTCAAGCCATTTTTCTGCATATGGAACCCATTCTTCTAACCGTTTTTCTCTGATTTCATCTTTCCTATTTGGCATCTGCATTAAACTTACTAAATCAATAAAACGTATAGGCAATACTTTTTCTACGTTGTCTATCTGAGCAAAATTATATGCCTTAACAATTGGTACATTTTTTATTTCTTCCTTATCAATTTTTGCATCTTGACCTGACCAAAAATATAAATCAAAAATTTTATAAATGCTGCTCGGATTATTCGGATCAAATTCTGTTGCTATGCTTGGTTTTGTCCAAGTCATGAAAAACCTAACTACTTGTGGTGGCATTAATTCCAACAATTCTTCTCCTGTTAAACCAAGTCCTTTAGAAGAAGACATTTTTTTACCACCGGATAGAAAAAATTCATAGACGAGCTTTAATGGCGGTTTTGCTTTGAAAACGTCTTTAACAATATTCATTGCAACATCATACGAACCACCTGCAGATCCATGATCTTTTCCAGCACTCTCAATGGTTACACCAAACGTCCACCATTTTGCTGCCCACTCAACTTTCCATGGCATTTTACTATTTCCATCTAAAGGGTTTAAAATTCCTGTATTACCACACCCCTGTGCCCATTTAACTAAATTTAATTCACAATTAAATGTAACATCTTCCCCATTCCAACCTATAACTTTTGTTGTACCAAGTTTACCGCAATTTGGGCATATAACTTGCAATGGATACCAAGTTTGTGGAATTGTTTTTTTATACATGTTCTCATAGACCTTTCTAATTTCTTGCACATGATCTAAAACAAATGAGATTGCTTTATTAAACGTTCCATTTTTATACAATTCACTTGTTTTATATAATCTATCTGGTTTTATCTCCAGTTCATCTAAAAGCGCTTTCATTTTATTTCCAAAATAATCACCGAATGAACCATTCTCATCCGGAGAAGGTGCCTTAAAAAGTGGCATACCTAAATATTGACTGTGAGATTTTTGCAGTTCTGAAGGTAATCCATCAATCGGATCTGCATCATCAAATCCGTACAAAAAAGTAACATCTATCCCTTTTTCTTTAAGAATTCTATACAGAGTGTCATGAATAACAGGGCCTTTTAACGATCCCATATGCACCATGCCAGATGGTGTCCATGAGTCATTGATAACCTGTTTTCCTGTTACATCACCCAAAAGCTTATCTGCCCAAAACATAAATGCATTATAACAAGTTCTTGGTACGAGGACTATAGAGAGGAAAAATCGAGGGTGGAAAAGTAATCATCAACAGTTTCTGCTCTTCTAATAAGTTTTACTTTCCCATCCGGTTTTAATAATAATTCTGCCGACCGCAGCTTACCGTTATATTGAAAACCCATAGAGTATCCGTGAGCACCGGTATCATGAATAACTAAAATATCCCCAACATCTACTTTTGGCAGTTTTCGGTCAATGGCAAATTTATCGTTGTTTTCACAAAGCGATCCTACAACATCGTAGGTACAATTTTTCGGTTTGTTTTCTTTTCCAAGAATTGTCTCATGATGATATGCTCCATACATACCAGGCCGCATCAAATTTGCCATACAACTATCAACCCCAATATAGTTTTTGTAAATTTCTTTTTTGTGAAGAACTGTTGTTACTAAATATCCATAGGGACCAACAATAAGCCGTCCATTCTCCATAATTATTTTTAACGAATCAAGCTTGTTTGCAACGATTTTCTTTTTGTATAGTTTATTTATTTCTTTTGACAAAAATACATAATCAACGGCTTTTTGCTCTGGTTTATAGGGAATACCAATGCCGCCACCTAAATTTACAAACTCAAATTTAATACCGAGTTTTTTTGATAATTCGACTATTAAATCAAAAAGCATTACTGCTGTTTCTATATGAGCTGTTGGATCAAGTTCGTTTGAAACAACCATAGTATGTAATCCAAAACGCTTCACACCTTTATCCCGTGCAATTTTATACCCATCAAATAATTGTTTTTTTGTCATACCAAATTTTGCTTCTTTTGGATTACCGATAAACCTATTTCCTTCCCGTAGGGGTCCTGGATTGTAACGAAAACAAAGAAGTTTTGGTAAACCTGCATACTTTTCTAAATATGGCAAGAGGGTGATATCATCTAAATTAATAATCGCCCCTAACTGTTTTGCTTTTTGAAATTCACGGTAATGTGTTTCATTGGAAGAAAACATAATTTCCTCTCCTCTAAATCCAAGTTTTTCGGCAAGAATAAGCTCTGTTAACGAACTACAATCAACTCCCATTCCCTCCTCTTTTACTATTTTAATTATGTGTGGATTTGGATTTGCCTTGACAGCAAAATAGTTTTTGAAACCACTAATCCAACTGAAGGCTTCATATAATTTCTTTGCATTCTTTCTGATACCCTTTCCGTCATATATATGAAACGGTGTTGGATATTCTTTGATAATTTTTTCCATCTGAGATTTTGAAAAAGGAAGAATTTTTTTGGTCATATTTTGAGGTTTTTTTTAATATTCTCTACTGCCTTTTCAATATCGGCTCTTTTACCAAATGCGCTTAAACGAATATATCCTTCTCCATGCGGACCAAAACCAGATCCTGGCGTTACAACAACATGTGTTTCGTTTAATAACCGATCAAAGAAATCCCACGAACTCATATTATGTGGAGTTTTCACCCAAATATACGGCGCATTTTCTCCGCCAAAAACTTTTAAACCCAACTTTGTTAAACTAGATTTAATAATTTTGGCATTTTCCATATAGTAAGAAACAAGTTGCCTACACTCTTTTTGTCCTTCTTTTGATAAAACCGCAAGGCCTCCAACTTGGGCAATATTTGATGCGCCGTTAAACATCGTTGTTTGGCGTCTATTCCAAAGACTATTTATTTTTCCTTTTTCTGTCCCTTCTATAACTAAAGCCATAGGTACTACACTCCATCCAAGCCGAACGCCAGTAAACCCTGCCCATTTAGAAAAACTATTTATTTCTATTGCACACTCTTTACCACCTGGAATTTCGTAAATGCTTTTGGGAAGATTTTTGTCTGTAATATATTCTGCATAGGCAGCATCAAAAATGATAACTGCTTTATTTCTTGTTGCATAATCAACAAAGTCTTCTAGTTGTTTTTTTGTGGCAACAGCGCCTGTTGGATTGTTTGGACTACAAATATAGATAATATCTACCTTTCTTTTAGGAACATCTGGGATAAAACCATTTTCTTTCCTACATGGCATATAAACAATCTTTTTCCCTCCGATAATTGCGCTGTCAACATACACCGGATATGCAGGATCGAAAACTGCCACAATATTATTTTGTCCAAAAATAGATTGAATGTTTGCAGTATCTGGCTTTGCACCGTCGCTTATAAAAATTTCTTGCGGTGTTACTGTAATTCTTCTCTTTTTATAAAACTCCACTAATGCAGACCGAAGTCTTATGTCTCCTTGTTCATCACCATATCCAGTATACGTTTTTACATCTCCTAATTTTTCTACACCCTTTATTAAATCTTTTAACACTGTTGGAGTTAGGGCTTCGGTGGTATTCCCAATACCAAGCCGCATAACTTTTGCTCCTGGGTGTTTTTCCGCAAAAGCTTTTGCTCGTTTTGCAATCTCCGAAAAAAGATAGCTGGCCTTGAGCCTATCATAATTACTATTAATTGTTGCCATGTTACTTAATGAAACCCTTTGTCTTTAACAGTTCTGCTGTGAGGATTGCGCCTCCTGCCGCGCCGCGGATTGTGTTGTGAGAAAGCCCAATAAACTTGTAATCAAATATGCTGTCTTCTCGTAATCTTCCAACGCTAATCCCCATGCCTTTTCCAATATCGCGATCCAGATGAGTCTGCGGTCTATTTTCTTCTTCAAATACAGTAATAAAAGGGTGGGGCGCAGATGGTAAATCAATATCCTTCAATGGATCGAATGATCGCCAGGCAGATATAATTTCTTGCGGGGCAGGTTTTTTTTCAAATGACACAAAAATAGACGCCATATGTCCATCCTCAACAGGTACCCTAATGCAGGTTGCCGTAATAGGGGGTTTGTCTGTTGGGACAATCTTCTCTCCCTCTATCTTTCCCCAAATCTTCATTGGCTCTTTTTCAGACTTTTCTTCTTCGCCGCCAATGTAAGGAATAACGTTTTCCTGCATTTCCGGCCAATTATTAAGGGTTCTTCCGGCTCCTGAAACTGCCTGCAGTGTCGTCACAACTACTTTTTTGGGCCCAAAAGCAAAAAGCGGTGTGATAAGCGGCACATATGATTGGATCGAACAATTTGGTTTTACCACAATAAATCCATTCTTCCATCCGTGATTTTTCTGTTGTCTGGGAATAATTGAGAGATGATTGGCATTAATTTCTGGCATGATCATTGGCACATCATCGCTCCAGCGATGCGCTGAATTGTTTGAAACAACAGGAACATATTTTGCATAGTCGTTTTCGATTCTTCTAATATCATCTTTTTCCATATCCAAAGCAGAAAATACAAATACTACTTGTTTTACAATACTCTCCTTATCTGTCTCCACTGCTAAAACACGAAGATTTGCTATATTATTTGGGATTTCCTTCTCCATGACCCAACGATTTGCAACTGCTTCTTGGTAGGTTTTACCTGCAGATTTAGGGGATGCGGCAACACAAACAATCTCAAACCACGGATGATTCGCAAGCAGCGTGACAAAACGTTGACCAACCATGCCGGTTGCACCTAAAATTCCAACAGGGATCTTTTTCATACAAGCTTTAAATTCTCCAAAATTTCTTTCAGCGTTTCTTTATTTTTTTCACCCATTGGTGTGAGTGGCAAACGGAAAACTTCTTTTATTTTACCCATCATAAAAAGCGCTGTCTTTACAGGAATCGGGTTTGTTTCTATAAAATTCCCATTCATCAAATTAATCATGTCATAATGAAGCTCTCTTGCTCTATTCCAATCCCCATCAAAACAGCCATTCACAAGCTGCGAAAATTCTTTTGGCATCTCGTTTGCGACAACCGAAATGCAGCCATGTCCACCAACAGCCATAAGCGGCAGGGTAAATACATCATCTCCTGATAACACCGAAAATCCATCTGGCGCACTCTTGATAATTTCCATCATTTGCGGTAAATTCCCAGATGCTTCTTTTACACCAACAACTTGTGGAACTTCTTTGGCAATCTTAAGTGTAGTTTGGGCCGTAACATTCGATCCAGTTCGACCCGGCACATTATAAAGAATAATTGGTAAATCAACCGCGTTAGCTAAAGCCTTAAAATGCGCCAACAGTCCTGCTGGAGTTGGTTTATTGTAATAAGGCGTCACATGGAGCAGTGCATCAACTCCTGCCTTTTTGGCAATTTTAGAATTCTTAATTGCTTTTGACGTATCGTTGCTACCTGCCCCGGCAATAACAGGAATACGCCGATCTACCTCTTTTACCACTGTTTTAACCACTAACTCGTATTCATCAATATTAAGCGTTGCTGCTTCCCCTGTTGATCCGCAAGGGACTATTCCATGAATACCATTCTCCACTTGAAACTGCACGAGTTTCCTCAATGAGTGAATATCAACACTACCACCTTTTTGAAATGGTGTTACAAGAGCTGTTATGGCTCCCCGAAACTTTTTCACCGTATCACCCCCTTCCCAAACAACTCTTCAAAACTATAAATACCTTTCTTACCTCTTATATATTCTGCTGCCAGTAAAGCCCCCTCTGCAAATCCTCGTCTTGTATGTGCGCTATGGACAAGTTTTACCTCATCAGCAAGGCTATCAAAAAGTACCTCATGATATCCAAAATATCTCCCAGCACGCAGTGATGCAAAATGTAACTCATCCTCTCTTATTTGTCTATCTAATCTTTGCGTCTCAAGCTTTTTTTTCTTAGGAAAATTTTCCATTATTATACTTGCAAGTTTTTTGGCTGTGCCACTTGGGCTATCCTTCTTCCCGATATGATGCATCTCAAAACCCGCTACATCGTAATTTCCATATTTGCCCAAAAGGCGACTGGCAAATCCAACAATCTGGAAAAAAATATTCGCTCCTAAAGAAAAATTCTTTGCATAGATTAGTCCAATTTTATTCTTTTTTACAATTTTCTCAACATCAGTAATTTTTTCATACCAACCTGTTGTGCCAACTACCATTGGAATCCCAAGTGACGCTATTTTTTTGATCGAATCTAAAATAATTTCAGCCGATGTAAAATCAATTGCCACGTCTGCACGTCTTATGTTTTTTACATCAAGCAGATCATCTTTATTTTTATAGTTTATAGAAACAACTTCATGCTTTTTATCTTGCTTGATTAGTTGCTCAAGCTCTTGTCCCATTTTACCATAACCAATCAGTGCTATTTTCATATTTTCTTCCCTAATAATAATCCATTATGAAGCTCATGTACAGCTTCCTCCCAACGCGTGCTTTTAATAACGCAGCTGATATTACGATTTTGCGCGCTAAAGGAAATCATTTTTACTCGAATGTTTTTTTTGTCAAGAATCGAAAAAACATCACGTATTGCGTGAGGATATCTTCCAATATGCTCACCAATAACCGAAACAACCGACGCTTCCTCATCAATCGTTACACGGGCAAATTTCTCTATTTTTTTCACTACATCCTGCAGGGCATCTGCTCTATCAAGCGTCAAAGAAACGGTCACCTCAGACACGCTAATCAAATCAACAGAAATATTCGCTTCTCGGAAAATGTCAAATATTTTTGCCAGAAATCCTGTTGACATAAACATCTGCTCTGCTTTGATTGTTAATAAAACTACTCTTCTCTTAAAAGTGATTGCAGTAATGCGGCTTTTTCTTTCTTTTTTCTTTACAATACTCGTCCCTTGATTTTTGGGATTAAACGTATTTAAGACACGCACCGGAATACCCGCCTTTACTGCCGGCCGCATGGTACGGGGGTGCAAAACCTTCGCTCCTAAAAATGCCATTTCAGACGCTTCCTGAAAAGAAATTTCTGGTATTGGACGCGCGTTTTCAACAATATGGGGATCAGCGGTAAAAACACCGTCAACATCTGTCCAAATCTGCACCTCTTTTGTTTTAAGACAAAGCCCAATAATTGAGGCTGAATAGTCCGACCCTCCTCTTCCAAGAGTTGTCGTCTCTCCGTAAACTGTAGATCCTATAAAGCCTGTAATAACCGCTACTATTCCTTTTTCTATAAGTGGTTTAAGTTTTTGATTTATATTTTTTTGTGTTGGTTCTAACAAAAATTCGGCGGATCCAAAATTATCATCGGTAACAATTAGCTCGGTGGCAACAATTTGAGACGCTGGTATGCCATGCAGACGTAACGTTTCAGCAACAATGTAAGAAGAAAGTATTTCTCCATATGAAACAAGTTTGTCAAGAAAAGCTTTATTTTTTCGTTTTTTCCCCATGAGTTTTTGTACCTCGATAATTTTTCTATCTACATACAGTAATGCATTGTTTTTTACCGATTCGTTATTTAACAAATTATTAATAAGTGCTAGGTGCACATTTTTTATTCTTTGAATAATTACATCTTGTTGTTTTTTTGTTTCTTTTGGTAGGGATAAAAGAAGATCGGTAATTCCGCTTACTGCGGAAACAACAACTGCTATGTGGTGATTATTTTCTTTGCGGATAATGTCGCGAATCGTCAAAATTCGCTCCTTTGTGCTAACTGACGTGCCGCCAAATTTAAGAACAAGAGAAGATTTCTTATTCACAAAATCTATCTAACATCAAAAACCGTATAAAGAATTTTACCTACTGGGGCAGCAACTTCAACCTTATCTCCAATCTTTTTCCCGATTAAAGCTTTACCTAAAGGAGATTCATGGGAAATTTTTTGGGCTGCGGGATCTGCTTCCCATTCTCCTACCACCAAAAACTCCTCTTTTTTCCCATTCACGTGAAGAGAAACTCTAGATCCAAGCTTTATTACCTTAGCAGATTTCCCCCTTTTTCCTCCTTCGCTGATAATATTTACCTGACGAAGCAGTTCTTCTAATTCATCAATTCTACCGTCAATAAAAGAAAGTTCTTCCCTGGCGGCTGCGTATTCTGCGTTTTCCGAAAGATCACCCAGACTTCTTGCCTGCGAAACCCGTTCGAGAACTTCTGGACGACGAACCTTGGTGAGATCATCATGTTCTTTTTTAAGCTCTACAAGACCTTCTTTCGTGAGATAAATTTTTTTATCTTTTCCCATACTTTCAAAGAAAAATCCCTCGCAAATAAATTTAAGGAGGGAAACAAAACAAGTGCATAGTATAGTATACCACTGGCTTTTGTCAAGAACCTCTAGTAAAAATACTATGAGATGAATTGAGAAACAATATTACGGGCAACGTTCTTCATTTCTTCAGAAACATTCACTCTTACAACTCCAACATTTGGCTGTCCGTACAGAATGGTAAAACTCAAAGGAGCAGCAAGTAGAAATGGCAAAACTGCTAAATCTTCTTCTCCCTCAACTTTTACAACGCATCGCTTGTCTTTTTCTGTAAGAAAAATATCTCTTGCCGCTTTGAAAAGTTCTGGCGTTAAACTTCCAGCAGGATTAGTAACTGACATTATTTCCTCTTTCCCCAAAAAACCAAGCTCTAAAATATTGGAAAATTTTTTTTCTCTTCCAACATAAAAATCAATCACCGATATTTTTTGACCAAATGATGACTCATTACACGTTTTTGTAACAACATCTCCTACTGTTATTGTTTTTTGAGGATCAAGACCACGAAGGATGCTTTTGCCTCTTAAAAGAACTCCCAAAGGCTTTTTAAGTTTTTGTCGTAGGTCTTCTGGGAGCACTCGCTTTTGGAATAACAAAGAAGGATGCATATACAACTCTCCTTCCCTGTCAATCTCACCACGCCTAATTCTTAAGGAAGAAATAATACCATTATCTTGCGCTTTTGTCATGGGAGACACCAGCATCTTAAGAGACAATAACCCAAGTTCTTGCCTGTAATTGTTAATAAGCTCTGCGCCTTTTTGCGTCTGTTCAGAAACAATAATTGCCTCTATTGGAACTGCTTTTGAAATCGTTGGGCCATACACATCATCTATTGATATAATTTCTGTCTTGTTTATAGCGCTTTCTCTTTCTAAAAAAGAATAAACGCTTAACTTCCGAGAAGAAAAGCTTTCTATCTCCTCCCGTTTATTATCAGGATACTTGTCGCTTGTGATACCAATAATAAGCTTATCTGCATTCTTTAGGGCAAATTGCAAAAAATCTCTATGTCCTTTATGAAAATGATCAAATGTTCCCCCGCATGCAGCAAGTCGAAATCGTCTCATGCTATATGATACTTTTTAAGTCTCTCTTCATATTTTTTTAACAACTTCTTCTCATAATCAAATGGGTAAAAAGCAAGTATATAATCATTAATTTCCTCTCTTGTCCTATGCTTCTTCATATACCAAAGCTGTACTTTCTTTGCAAGAAACTCGAATGAAGATAAAAAGATACTAAGATATTCAGATATTAAGATTGGTAATTTTTTCTTAATATCTATACTATTTGGTAAAAACTTCTCTACCCACGTATTTGCCTGTAAAAATCGTTGATAGGTATTATTTCTCTCAAAAAGTAATATCATCTGCGCAATTTCGTGTGCAGTATATAAATTTTGTTTGTTCTTAGGAATTGCAATACCCCTCTCCTCGATAAACATATTAAGACATATTTTACCAGAAATATCCCTTGCTCCTCTTTTTCTGCGCATTCTAAGTGCATCTAATAAAAGGTTACTAAAAAATCGTGTCATCCATAGAGTGCCCTTTTGGGCAATAATAAACAAATCAATATCATCATCCTTTGAAACATTTCCAACTGCCAAGCCACCACTCACACCAATAAGAACAACTGTTGGAATCCGTGAGAGAAATAATGATGCTTTGGCCGCCCTCCTATATTTTTCGCTACTATCTGCAATAGTCGCAATTTTTTTATCTACGATGTGCGCTCTTCCCCGAAAACAAAAGTAGTCATTTATCTTTTCAATAGTAAGAATAGTTGCTATGCTACGTTCCACTACGTTTTTATCTACTCTTCTTTCGCTAATAAGAAATTGCCAAAGCTGATGAAGCGTCAATGGCGAATCAAATATATCTGCATAGGCAAGAGTTTTGAGAATGCTTTTATGGAGACTAAAATTCTGCATACTGTTGCAGTACTTGATTAACGCCTTGGATAAGAGTATCTACTACTGAATCTAACGAGGTATTGCCAAGAATCGAGCGCACTGCATTCCCAAGGTAGGCATTCATTTGATTATTTATCCCCTCGTCAAATGTATCACTGGCAAAAAAAGAAGATGTGGCATCATTGGCCGAGGTAATAAATGGATACACAAGAGAATTGTCTTTAAGACTATCTGCCAGGTCAATTCTTGGATATGGCTCGCCAAAAGTTCTTGTTTTTGAGCTTTCGGAAAAGATTTTTTGCATCGTCTCTTTCATAGAGAGAAATTTTATTAAAAGCAGTGCTTCTTTTTGATATTTGCTCTTGGCGTTTACACCATTTACCCAATAGCTTGCCATAGTCATATTTCTCCCTGGCAAATGAGGAACTGGAACAATCTGGAAAGAAAGCTGAGGGTTTAGTTGTTTTATGGCAAAAATGTCCCACGAGTAGCCAAAATACATGGCAAGATTTCCCTTTGCAAAGGCAAGAAGGGATGGGTCAAGTGTCGCATCCCACACTCTGCCCTCGTCTTTTGCAAAAGATGTATAAAAATCTAATGCATCAATAATGCTTTCTCTGGTTTCTACCATATCGTTAATATTTGCCCCATTTTGCACCATAAGAAGTGATATAAGATCAGGAGCGTGAGTAATATTATCAAATGTTCCCATTGCTGCTCCTGCAGTTTTAATTTTTCCGGTCTCATCTTTAACTGTTAACGTTCTGGCCGCTGTTCCAAAATCCTGCCAATTTGTTGGGGGTATAATCCCTGCCTGCTTAAACATCTCAGAATTAATAAACAAAGCTAGAGTATCTATACCTGCTGGAACGCCGTATATCGCACCTTTTTGGGTAAGGTCGTTTACCACAACAGGATAGAATGTTTTTTGCAGCTCGTCTTTTGGCATAACATCGTAAGGCATTGGCAAAAGATTAGATATTATTTGCGGAAGCCAGGTATTGTGAAACAAAAACACATCTGGCCCTGTACCATTTTCTGTTCGCGTGATTATGCGACTTCTGTACTGTTTTACATCTTGTTTTACATAATCGACTTTAATCTGGGGATTTTGCTTTTCAAAATCATTCAATACTACCCGCATAACATTTTCTTCTTCCCACAACCCCCAGTGAGAAAGCGTTATTACTTCGTTATTACTTCCCTTAAATCTTGGTAAAACAAATTGCCAAACAACAAAAATAATAATAACAATGAATAATCCAAATACTCCTTTAATAAGAAGAGGAAAAGGAAATACTTTTTCTTCTTTAATCGGCGTCGGTAACTCTGCGCGCTGAAAAATGGTACTTTCCTCCATAACTTTATAGTATAATACCTAAACGGGAATTAAGGCAAATGAAAATAATGCACGGCGTCTTTTGGTTTTTTATCGGCGCGGGCTTAGGCTTATTCTTCTTTATAAGTTTTACCTTTATTGTATTCCAAAAATACTACAACAATCGAATATTTCCTGGAATAAGCATTGCAGAAATTGAATTTGGGGGAAAAACCCAAAATGATGTTAAAACTTTTTTTGCCCAGAAAAATACTCGTATTGGAAAAACAGAGATGGTATTTATCTACGAAACGCGTGTGGCAACTGTATCTGCCGAAAAATTAAATCTTGGATACAACGAAAATCTACTTGCCGAACAGGCCTACAGTATTGGAAGATCTAAAGATTTACTGGCAAATATCAGTCTTGTACTACAATCCTACCTTAACGGTATAAATCTCCCCGCTTCATACCAGTATTCCGATGAAAAACTCCAACACACTCTTGCTCCAATTGTTAAAAATGCTTCTATTGAAGCTGTAGACGCGCTCTTTAAATTTAGGAATGGGAGAGTCGCCGCATTCAAACCATCAAGTAATGGGCAAAAAGTCGATATGGAAATACTCACCAGAAAAATTTCCCTTAAAACGCCGCTTATCGTCCAGCTGGAAAAGCCTCAGAGAGTATTATTTGATATTCCTATTAAGATTATAAAACCAAAAGTAACTACAGACGAAGCAAATAACCTTGGCATAAAAGAACTCATCGGGAGTGGAACATCGCTTTTTCAACACTCAATACCCAATAGGATCTATAACATTACTCTTGCGGCAACAAGACTTAACGGACTACTTGTTCTTCCTGGGGAAACCTTTTCGTTTGGCAACGCGCTTGGTGATATTTCTTCTTTTACAGGCTATAAACAGGCGTACATTATACAAGACGGACGAACTGTCTTGGGTGATGGCGGAGGAGTATGCCAAGTATCAACCACTTTTTTTCGCGCACTTCTTGCTGCTGGTCTTCCCATTGTAGAACGGCATGCACATGACTATCGCGTTGGCTATTACGAACAAGACTCTCCTCCTGGATTTGACGCAACTGTCTATGTTCCAAGCATTGACTTACGGTTTAAAAATGATACTGGAAACCATATTCTCATCCAAACTGAACTTGATCCAACCACCGAGCGCCTAACCTTTTCCCTCTATGGCACAGCAGATGGAAGGCAAGTTACTATAAGCAAGCCTGTAATTACCAATGAGACCCAAGCCCCAGCTCCCCTCTATCAAGACGATCCAACGCTGGCAAAGGGAGTGGTACGACAAACTGACTTTGCAGCAGCAGGTGCAACATCGATATTTACAAGAAAGGTGGCAAAAAACGGAAAAATTATTATAAATGACAAGTTTGTGTCAAATTACAGACCTTGGCAAGCAGTTTACTTAAAAGGAACAAAGGAATGAATAAAATTTTAACCATTGAACAAGCAGAACGACTTTCAAAAAAGTTAAGAAGTGAAGGAAAAAAAATCGTTTTGGTGGGTGGTTGTTTTGATATTCTTCATCCTGGACATGTACTGTTTTTAGAGAAGGCAAAACAACAAGGAGATGTGCTATTTGTAATGTTAGAAAGCGATCAAACAATTCAATTAACAAAAGGTAATAAACGTCCGATCCACCCACAAAAGGATCGCGCTTTAGTACTTAGCACCTTAAATATGGTTGACTACATCATTCTTCTTCCGTCGCTTAATAAGGACCGTGACTATGATAATTTGCTATTCAAAATAAAACCTACTATAATCGCAACCACAAAGGGAGATCCCAAAAGATATCACAAAGAAAGACAAGCAAAACTTATGGGAACAACTGTTATAGATGTTATGGAACGCGTCAAGGATGCATCAACAAGTCAGTTAACCAAACTTTTATCTATATGAAAATGGTTCTTCTGCTTTTTGGGCTTCTTCTTGCTGTTGTGTTTGGCATTGTTTTTTTTCAAAGCGATCTTAAAAAAAACTTGCCGTTTCCGTTTTTTGAAAAAAATCCGACTCTTACTATCAAAAATCACACATTTACTATCCTTGTTGCTAAAACACCTCAAGAAAAAGAGGTTGGACTGTCGGAAAAAACATCGCTTCCTCAAAATTCTGGCATGCTGTTTCCCTTCGAAAAGGCGGATTACTACTCTTTCTGGATGAAAAATATGAAGATTTCTGTAGATATTATCTATATTAACAAAGACAAAATTGTTACTATTATTGAAAATGCACAAGCGCCAAAATCCCCTGAAGATAATCTACAAATTTTTAGGCCTGATGAGCCGGCAGACAAGGTGCTTGAGATCAACGCAGGGCTTTCCAAAAAATACGGTTTCAAAAATGGTGATGGGGTAAAAATAGAAAATCTGTGAGGATTTTAGGTATTGAAACATCGTGTGATGAAACAAGCGCTGCAATTGTAGAAGCAAATCTGCAAGCCCCAACAGTAAAACTTCTTTCAAACATTATTAGCTCATCTCTTCCTCTCCATGCCAAAACCGGCGGTATTATTCCAGAAATCGCCGCCAGAGGGCAAGTAAAATATATTATTCCCGTAATTGAACAAGCCCTCAAAGAATCTAACATCTATCGTCCAGAAATAGATACAATAGCGGTAACATATGGCCCGGGGTTAATTGGCTCACTTCTTGTTGGTGTTGAAACCGCAAAAACATTATCTTATGTTTGGAATAAACCAATTATTCCTGTAAATCACCTCATTGGCCACATCTATGCAAACTTTATTTACGAGATACCAAAAATTCCTGCTCTTGCTCTTATTGTTTCTGGCGGACATACTGATTTGGTATTACTCAAAGAACACGGAAAAATAAAGTGGCTTGGAGGAACACGCGATGATGCAGCAGGCGAAGCATTCGATAAAATTGGCAGGCTCTTAGGGCTTTCATACCCAGGAGGCCCAGCCATTGAAAAGGCAGCCCAGCAGGGAAAAAGTAATCGATTTACATTCCCTCGACCACTTCTTGATTCAGAAGATTTTGACTTTTCTTTTTCGGGATTAAAAACTGCAGTTTTTCGAGAAGTTCAGAAAATAAAAAAGCTTAATGAACAAATGGTTAACGACATTTCTGCTGGGGTACAAAGCGCAGTCATTGATGTACTTGCTCAAAAAACCCTCAAAGCTGCACAGAGATATAAAGTGAGATCAATTCTCCTTTCCGGCGGTGTCGCCGCTAATCAAAAATTGAGAGAAGCTATGCAGTCATCAATCGAGCTTTTCGTTCCTCCAAAAAACTTATGTACAGACAACGCTGCCATGATCGCCTCCGCAGCATTTTTTAACTATAAACCAATAGATTGGAGACATATTACAGCTGACCCTGAGCTGTATTTTGATTAGTCTAAAGGGTAAAGATATTATGGTGTAGGAATTGTTATTGTTGCTTGAGGAGTACTCGAACATATTTACCACTATCTAATAATGGCCACTACTACCGAGATGAAAACGATTGTTGCTAAAGGAACATATAATATAGACACAAGAACTTTTACCACCATTGGCCATTTTGTCCAGTAGCACATAAAGAAAAAGCCAATAGAAGCTGCAAAAATAAGCAGTAATATAGTAATACTTTTGGTAGTTTCAGGAGTTGCAGGTGTTGAGGTTTGAGAATTTACCATTAAATCCAGTAAAACATAGCCCTCCCCACTCTGCCAAGCCCCAATTTGGGAAAACTTCTATTTAAGCAACCCTAAACCTTTAGCGTTTAATTTCGTAACCACTTTTTTTCCTGTTTTGTTTTCTATTTGTTTTCTGGCAGAACCTGCAATTGATCCACCTTGTTTTGCAACTTTTCTATTTTCTTCAAAACTTTTTGGCATAACTTTTTTAGATATTTCTGTTGTCGATGCTTCCGCAAGCATATTTAGCACAAGTTCCAAATTAGTCATGTTATCTCGTAAGTTTTCTTTTTTAAGCTCTTTATATTTTTTGTAATCTTTTGTTTTCATTCCTGCCCATGCAAAAGTAATTTCATCTGTTAGCGTAGCAAATTCTGTGTTTTCTTTAACACCCTTTTGCTCCCATTCATCTGTTAATTCTTTTCTAACTTCTATACTTTTTAATCTTTGATTGACCCAATTTTGGGAATACCCGCGCTTGAGATAGAAGCGTATTGCCCTTTGAATGGCAATTTCTGGATCTTCTGATTCTTCAACCCTTTCATAACCAACTCTGGCAAGCCACAACTTAAATGGTTCAGCATGTGGAGAAGGAATAGACTGGATAATACGAAACATAGTTTCTGTATCTGCAACATCTGTTAATCTCATTTTGCCGTCGGCTGCTAACATTTTCAAACCGTTACATTTTGTAACGGTTTCATTTGCGCCTTCGTCTATCAATCTTTTTTTCATCACCCGCCAGTACACTTGTGGGTTTTCACTTTCAGAAAGAGCGGCAACAACATCAACAACCGAGAAATACCACTTTTCCTTTTTTTCATCCCAATGTCTTCGAATTTTTTTACCTTCAAAGATTGCAATTTTAGTAGTCTTTACCATGAGACTATTGTAGCAGATTTTAATAAACAGCTTCAGACCCTTATTTTACTTGTATTGAGGATATATGTGCAGAAACTTATTCTTATTATTGAACATGACTACAAACACTTAAGTAATCCTGATGGCATGTTTGGTTATCCAAAACTCTTGCAACTTATTACCTCCTTGCCATAATATGATAAAATAGCCGCATGGAAAATCAGCTGCCCGTCATTATAACAATTCTTCTCGGCTTTGCTGCACTTTTTTTTCTTATTCATAAAAAACTTGGCAACATGGAGAAAAATAAAATAGACGAAACACTTTTAGAGTGGCTAAAAAGCACAAACGAAACAATGCAAGCAAACTCAAGCGATGTGACAAAGGTTCTCCAAGAACACTCCAAACAACTCAATGAACGCTTAGACCGGGCAGCAAGTGTTATTCGTGACGTTGGCAAAGAAGTAGGACAGATGAGCGAAATTGGCCGCAGTATGAAAGAGCTCCAGGAGTTTCTTAAAAGCCCAAAACTTCGAGGTAACATTGGCGAACAAGTGCTCAAGGATTTAATTTCTCAAATGTTTCCCAAAAACAGCTTCCATCTCCAATATCAATTTAAGTCTGGCGAAAAGGTTGATGCCGCAATTAAAACTGATGCCGGCATTTTACCAATAGACGCAAAATTTCCCATGGAAAACTTCCAAAAAATGTTTAAGGCGGAAAATGGCCGAGAGAAAGACGCAGCACAAAAAGAATTTATCCGAGATGTCAAAAAACACATTGACGCAATTTCCCAAAAATATATTTTGCCGGAAGAGGGAACCATGGATTTTGCGCTGATGTATGTCCCCAGCGAATCTGTATATTATGAATTAGTAAATAATACAACGCTTATGGAGTACGCAAGACACGCTCGCGTGTATATTGTTTCCCCAAGCACACTCTACGCACATTTACAAACAATTCTTTTATCGTTTGAGGGTAAAAAGATAGAAGCTCGTTCTCATGAGGTTTTTAAGCTACTTCGGGCGCTTAAGATCGATTACGAAAAAGTGGAGGAAAATTTAGATGTTTTGGGAAAACATTTGGGAAATGCGTCTTCGCAGTTCCATAACGTCAACACTGGTTTTGTAAAGCTTGGCCAAAAACTAAGCAGCACCAAAAGCTTAGAAGCTTAATACCCAATAAAATTCTCTTTTTTAATCTTATCGTTGGAAACACTCATAGCTTTTACAATTCTCTCCATCGCCTCAACCATTTTTGGCGGTCCGGCAATGTAGTACAAAGGTAAAAGTGGATCGCTGACATATTTTTTTATAAGCTCTGGTGAGATTCGTCCTTTCTCTCCATTCCACAATACTGCACTTTCTAATTGAGTTATTGTGTGGATAATTTTTATATTTGGGTGAGCTTTTGCAATTTCTAAAAATTCTTTATGAAATATTGTTTCTTCAACTGTTGAAAACGATGTAAAAAGAGTAATTGGAACTGTAAGGTTTTTCGCCGCAGCATATTCGATAATACTAACAAATGGCGTAATGCCAATTCCTCCTGCAAGAAAAACATATTCTTTTTCCTCATCCTGAAGGGTAAATCTGCCTATTGGTCCGAAAATCTTAACTTCAGAATTGGGCGTAAGTGTTAAAAGTGCATTTTTAAATGGACTCCCTGTTATTCTTGTTATTATTCGTATGTACCCTTTCTCTAAAGGAGAAGATGCAATGGAAAAAAGATGAGAAGGCTCAACTGGTAAAGTTATTCGAATATACTGACCTGCTATAAAATCAAAATCACTCTTTTCTCTTGAAAAATAAAATGCATACGTATCTTTGGCGATTTGTTCTTTTTTTAGAAAAGATAGAAAAAATTCCTCTGGCATTTTCTTAGTATATCATGTGGCTTATGGTAAAATAGCTGCATGGTAAAAGATACAAGAATTCTCAATGAAAAACAACGACAAGCGGTAGAACATGGAGATGGACCACTTTTAATTATCGCAGGGGCTGGAACTGGAAAAACAACTGTTATAACAGAACGCATCAAACATCTAATTGTTAATAAAAACATTTCCCCCCCATCTATCCTTGCTCTTACATTTACGGAAAAGGCAGCCTTTGAAATGCAAGAGAGAGTTGATATACTTCTTCCTTACGGATATACCAATCTTTGGATACATACATTTCATTCTTTTTGCGAAAGGGTTTTGCGCGATGATGCGTATACCATAGGTCTTGACCCTAATTTTAAGCTTATCAACCAAGCAGAATCAGTGCTTCTTTTGCGGCAGCATATTTTCGAATTGGGACTTAGTTTTTTTAGACCACTGGGGAATCCCACCAAATTTCTTGACGCACTTCTAACCCATTTCTCTAGACTTAAAGATGAAGACATTTCACCAGATGAATATATCTTGTGGATAAAGAAAAAGCATGGGTCTGATTTATTGGAAATCGATCATTATCTTGAACTCTCCCACGCCTACAAAGAATATGAAAAACTTAAAGTAAAAGAGAGTATAATGGATTTTGCAGATCTTATTTCAAATACCCTTCTTCTTTTTAGAAACAGAAAAACTATTCTTAAACATTATCAAAAACAGTTTCGCTTTTTACTGGTTGACGAATTCCAAGACACAAATTACGCCCAGAATGAGTTGGCAATTTTACTTGCGGGAGACGACCATAATATTGCTGTGGTGGCTGATGACGACCAATCAATCTATCGCTTTCGAGGGGCGGCGGTATCTAATGTTCTGCAATTTAAGAAAAACTTCAAAAAAGCGAAAATAATAACTTTAACCGATAATTACCGATCAACAAAAACTATTCTTGATGCAGCTTACAATCTCATCCAACACAATAATCCCAACAGGCTGGAAGTGGTTGAGAAAATTGATAAGAAATTAGAGAGTCATTCCAATGCGCCGGAGAAAGACATAGAAATTATTCATCAAATACGAGCAGAAGACGAGGCGGAAGAAATTGCCAAAAAAATAACAGAGCTTAATCAGAAATCTTATGAATTGCGTGATATAGCAATTTTAGTTAGAGCCAATAATCACTCTCAACTTATCACAACCGCTCTGCAAAGACACAAGATACCCTATCAGTTTTTAGGCCCTGGATATTTATTTCAACAAGAGGAGGTAAAAGATCTTATTTCGTATCTTATTTTTCTCACCAACCTCTCAGATTCGGTTTCTCTTTTTAGAGTTTTATCAATGGATATTTTTGATATTCCCTATACTGATCTTAATTACCTAATAAATTTTGCCAAAAGAAAAAATATCCCTCTTTTTGAAGCGCTTAATTTTACTGATCAAACCTATATTAAACCAGAATCTAAAAAAAAATTGTTTGAATTTAGAAAAATGGTTGATCATCATTTAACGCGTGTCAAGAAAGACAGCGCAGGACAAATTTTATATTATTTTTTAGTTGACTCAAAACTCTATCAAACCCTTTTACACACCAAGTCTGTCGAAGAAGAAAAGCGTGTCCAAAATATCGCCAAGTTTTTCGACAGAATTAAAAAATTCGAGACAGAACGCAGTGACGCAAACATTTTTACTCTTGCAGACTGGCTGTTGTTAATGATTCAAATGGAAGATAGTCCCACAGCAGCAGATATAGACATCAGAGATAGAAATGCGGTGAATATTTTAACTGTTCATTCTTCAAAAGGACTTGAGTTTAAGGTGGTATTTTTAATAAATCTGGTCTTGGACCGTTTCCCTTCTCGAGAAAGAGCTGAAAAAATCCCATTGCCAAAAGAGGTTATTAAAGAAAAGCTACCAGAGAATATTGATTTTCACGAACAAGAAGAAAGAAGGCTTTTTTATGTAGGAATGACCCGGGCAAAAGAATGTCTTTTTTTTACTGCGGCTGATTTCTACGGCACTGGGAAACGGATCAAAAAACTTTCTCCTTTTATTTACGAAGCACTCCCAAACTTAGCAAAGCAAGAAGCGACTGCAAAATATAATCAACAACTCTCGTTTTCAGATATTATTTCTGCGTATGAAAAAAAAAGCGAAAAAGTTCAAAAAAAACAACCGCTTAAAATAAGCTATATCACATTTTCAAATCTCCAGATGTTTGATATTTGCCCATTGCACTATAAAGCAAAAGCGATTTTAGGTATTCCAACTCCTCCAGCTTCGGTTCAGAGCTTTGGTATAACCATGCATAACACCCTTTATTCTTTTTATAAAAGAGTAAAGAATTCGTCTGCTCCGTCTCTTAAAGAGTTCAAAGAAATTCTTAAAAAAGAATGGGTTTCTGATGGTTATGATGGCAAAAAATACGAGCAGGAACGCTTTGCACAAGGCCTTAAGATGTTAGAAGATTTTTATAAAAAGGAGTGCCATCCCGCTATAAAACCACTGGAATTGGAACTTCCTTTTTCTTTTACGTTAAAAAATGGTGTAAAGGTTTTTGGAAAAATTGATCGCATTGACACAAAAGGAAACGGTATTGAGATAATTGACTATAAAACCGGAGAAGACAATCCTAAAGCGCAAAAAGCACACGCGCTGCAACTAGCGATCTATGCTCTGGCCGCCACTCGAGTAAAAGATAATATCTTAAATCGTGATCCAAAAGATATTACCCTGACTCTTCATTTTTTGGATGGAAATATTAAAAAATCTATGCATTTTACAAAAGCAGACTTAGACACGCTGGAAGATAAATTACTGGAAAAAATTGAAGAAATTGAAAAAAGTGATTTTTCTTGCAGCAAAAATATTCTGTGTCTTAACTGCGAATACAAAATGCTCTGCAATACTACCTAAAATGCTCTAGGGAGAGAGTAAGCCAGATTCTGTTTGTAACCGCAATCTATCTATGCCCTCATACTTTGGTGCTCCCGTAAGGCAGGTATTAACGCACGCTCTCGGAGGTTGCAGCAGGTAGGATTGCCCGTTTCACTCCCACTCGTCTCTGTTGCTCTCAAGTCCTGTTAATTCAGAACCTGTTCCAAGTTTCGTTTAGTGAGATAAAAACTTGGAAACCGGCTATTTCTAGCTGGAGCTTGCGCTCCATCCCCGACCCTACACCTGTCTGGACTTTCCTCCCGCCCGCAACTGCTCAGCTGTTGGCGGGTAGCGGCTCTTCTTCCTAAAGCAAGACGTATTATATCAT
Source organism: Candidatus Levyibacteriota bacterium (assembly GCA_016182425.1). Lineage (GTDB taxonomy): Bacteria > Patescibacteriota > Microgenomatia > Levybacterales > UBA12049 > JACPGP01. The sequence goes on along the minus strand of JACPGP010000030.1, from coordinate 61,764 downwards.
TATTTACTACCGCGAGGCAACGCCCGAACACTATGCTGGTTTACTTTATCTAAAGAGTATTCCAACAAAATTCTAATAGTCGCGGCAATTGGCACACCAAGAATAAGTCCTAAAACCCCCATTAGGTGCTCTCCGGCAATCACCGAAAATAAAATCACCAGCGGATGAAGCTTTGTTATTTTTCCCATGACATAGGGAATCACAAAGTAATCCTGCAGTTGCCTTGCCACGGTGTAGACAATTATAACGGCCACTGTCCCCTGTATTGGCGTTAAAGAAAAATGAGCTGTACCACTAAAGAACACCGTTATTGCGGCAACAGATGTTGCCACAATTGGTCCAACAATAGGTACTATCTCGGCCACTCCGGAGAAAATTGCCAAAATAAGCGCGAATCTCACTCCTAAAATTGATAAAGCGGTAAACAAAACAAGCGACACCAGAAACACCATAAAAAGCTGTCCGCGCAAATATCCATTGAGTACTGCATTTATCCGGCGTATAAGAATCTCCACTTCAATTTTATAATCATTGGGTACAAAGGTAAGCGCTTTATCAAATATATTTTTCCCCTCTTTTAAGAAAAAAAAGCCGGAGAAAAGAAAGAGAATAAAGCTTACAATTCGAGACAAAGCTTGCGGAAAAAGAGAAAAGAGATACTCTGGAGAAAAAAGTTTTGATTTTTCAAGCGACAAAAGCGCTTCTTCAACTGTTGGCCGTGCCCAATCTGGAAGACTATGGATCTGCTCTTTTGTGGTTTCTGTGATTTCGCGGATATAGCGCGATAACTGAGATGACTCCTCAATTATTCTTCCGCTTAGAATTGCACCAAGATTTATCATGACACCAATAATTACCACATAGATAATAATCACAGAAAGCAATCTGGGAAGCCTTATCTTATGAAACAATAAATTAACAATAGGATTAAAGACATAAGCAAAAATGCCAGCTAGAATAAACGGTGTAAGAATTGCTCGCTCAAGATAGAAAAACCACAATAGCAAAATACCAATGACTATAAAAAACGCGGTGCGAAGCCGTATTGTCATAAATGTTTCTCTATTATACCACCTCTTCAACTACTAACGCTGGCATATTTCTTAAGAGAAAACTGCCAAAAATAAAGACTCAAAAAAAGAAGAGTGATTGAAAACAAAACAGCATAAAGCATGTTTTCCAAAGATAAAATCCCCATCAATGCTTTGGCTGGAAACGTCATCATCATCCCCACCGGAATTACAAATGTCAAAAGTCCTCTTAAGGGCTCTTGATACACATCGATAGGCACTCTGCCCATTTGAGTTAAATCGCGATACAGCATAATGGAATTATCGACCTCTGTAGTAACCACGCCGACTGAAAGAACAAAAATATGAAATGCCAATGAAATAAGAAGCGCATTAATAATAAGCAGCATATAGACGATTACTCCAGTGAAAGTTACCACACTTAGCTGCCCTGCTGAGTAGATTGCAAAAACCACAGAAATAAGAAGAATAAAAAGATCCAAAATATCGCTTCCTCCAAACAGACAGCGAAAAAGAGGCGAGATGGGTTTGGTAATAATATAGTCAAAGAACCCCCGCATAATATAGTTTCTAAATCGATAGACTTCCCGCCAAAGAAATTGAGGGATGCTATCAAGAAGGTTAAATGTGGCAAAGAAAAATATTACTTGCCAAAAAGAATAACTGGCAATACTTTTTGTTTTTGATACTAAAAGAACAAGAAAAAGAAGAAAAAACGTAAATCTAAGCAACTTACCAACAAGAAAAATAACAGTCCCAAACCTAGACTGTAACGCCACTTGTGTGGTTATACGGGTAAAAAGCCACCAAAGCATAAAATATTTTTTAATTCCCATACGCAGTATACATTCTAAGACCTTTTTGCCAAACCAAAGCCACGCCATGCCAAAGGACAAAAATCCACACCATTGTTACTGTCAAACCTTGCGCTATTTCTGCAAAAGATATTTGTCCAAGGTATATTTTTAGAGGGAAAAACAACAGATACGGAAACGGCAAAAATTGAAACAGGGCAAATATCGGTTTGGGGAATATATCAAGAGGAAAAAGAGCCCCTGAAAAAAATTGTACTAAGATAAAAAAAATAAATCGAGGCGCCCATACTTCGGGGCTCCAAAAACCTATCATACCAAGCATTGCGCCTATTAAAAAATACAACAGGACGCCAAAAACAATGGCTATAAGAAAAAACAACAGGTATTCTATATTTGTCTGAATAAACAAGGACGGGCGCAAAATAAAAAACAGTATAAAAAGCTCTATTATCGAAAACGAGATATTCATCAATTTATCTCCTATATCTCGGCAAAACCAGTAGCCAAAATAGCTAATAGGCTTTGTCAAAAAAGAGGATAAATTTCCACTGTTAATGTTTTCTCCTATCTCATGTGTTCGAGTCGAAAAAACAATTGCGGAAAGAACAGCTGTGCCAACAATGTAGGTAAGCATTACCGATTGCGAGTATCCAAAAAGTGTTTGACTTTTAGGAATAAGAGAATGCCATAAAAAATATATGGTCAAAAGCTGGAAAATAGTACGCAACCTCCACATCACAAAGCTTAACCTATATGTTAGTATTTCATTCCATGTATTTATAATGATTGAAGAATATTTGCTCATTTTATGTTTTTAGAAAATACTTCGCGGATAACATACTCTATATCCGGATCCTCTATGGTAAGGTCTTCGACGGGAAATTCTTCTAAAACCTTTGTCACAATTTTACCCATCTTGCTGTGTGGAACCCGCAGCACGAGTTCGGGATAAACAAAACGCATTATTTGCCCCAAATTTTCTACTTTTTTGGGGTCAACCAACTCCTTAAAAATAACTTTGATAAGTTTATAAGGGGCATGTTTTTTAATCAGTTCTAAAAGCTGTCCGTCATAAAGCAGTCTTCCATGATTAATAATAATCACCCGTTTGCATAGAGCCTGAACATCTCTCATGTAGTGGCTGGTTAACATAATTGTCGCGTTGTAGCGTTTGTTGTATTCTTTAATAAATTCCCGAAGTTTTTTTTGCATCAAAACATCAAGTCCGATGGTTGGTTCATCCAAAAAAAGAACTTTTGGCTTATGAATTAGGGCAGACATGAGCTCGCATTTCATCCGCTGGCCCAGTGATAATTTTTTGGCTTGCACGTTAAGCAGATTGCCAATTTCTAAAAGCTCTGTTAATTCTAACAATGTTTTACTGTAGTCTCCCTCCGACACGCCATAGATTTCTTTATTAAGCGCTACGCTTTCTATCACCGGCAAATCCCACCATAATTGATTTTTCTGGCCCATCACTAATGAAATCTGTTTGAGAAACAGACTCTTTCGTTGATATGGATCGTAACCTAAAACTGAAGCTTTACCTTGCGTCGGATATAAAAGTCCAGATAAACATTTTAATGTTGTGGTCTTGCCCGCGCCGTTTGGCCCAATAAACCCAACCAGCTCCCCTTCATTAATGCTAAACGATATATCCTCAACGGCTTTTACCTTCTCGTATTTTCGGGTAAGAAAAGATTGGATTGTGCCCAAGAATCCCGGATTTTTTTTATAGATAGTGTAATGTTTGGATAAATGAGAAATAGAAATTATCATTTCTGCTGATTATAGCAAAAGAAGCCCTCAGCAAAGAGAAACTTCTTTTCTATAAAAGAAAGCACTATCTAACCACCTTCTTTAAGGTCTTTCCAGGTGTAAATCCAGGAGCTTTTCGAGCCTGAATTGTTATTCTCTCCCCTGTTTTTGGATTACGGCCTGGCCGTGTTGCCCGGTTTCTAACCGAAAAAGTTCCAAAACCAGTAATAACAACTTTTTCTCCACGCTTCAGTGAGTCACGAATCGCATTTAGAAACGACCCTGTAGCATCTCTTGCCGCTTTATTGGTAAGGTTTGCTTTTTTAGCAACTAGTTCTATGAGGTCTTTTTTTGTCAATGCAGTTCACCCCCTCCCGGGCAGAAAAATATTCATTATTTAAACAGCTCAACAATACAATGAAAACACAAAGTTTGTCAAGATAGGAAAATGTAAAAAAATTAGTTATGCTGCTTGGCTTTCTGGGGATATTGCGCGGAATTCACGAATGGCTGTTACTTTTACTTCACCTGGAACTGCCAAGGCTTTGCTTACCTCCTCGCGAATTTTATTAGCAACAATTACTGTTTGAGCATCATCAAGCTTTTCAGGACTTATAATAACCCGCAGTTCTCTTCCTGCTTCGAAAGCGTACGCGTCTTCGACCCCTTCGTATCTCTTGGCGATTGTTTCCATTTCGGAGAGCCTCTTTACATAATCCTCATAGTCTTCATACCTAGCCCCTGGCCGCGCACCAGAGATTGCATCCGCAATGTGCACTATGATTGATTCAATTGATGAAAAAGGCTTATCTTCATGGTGTTCCGCGACACAATTAACAACCTGATCTGGTATATTAAAACGTTTTAAGAGTTCGACGCCAAGTTTTACATGGCTTCCTTCTCCTTCTACTACTTTCCCAATGTCATGAAATAAACATCCAAGACGAACAATATTGGAATCAGCGCCAATTTCTAAGGCTATGTGAACGCCAATTTTTGTTTCCTCAAGTGTGTGCACAACCAAGTTTTGTCCATATGAAGTTCGGAATCTGAATCTGCCTAAAATAGCGAGGAGCTCGACAGGAATATTGTAAACACCAGCTTCGTGCGCTAATCGTTCTCCCTCCTCCAGCATAATCCTCTCAACCTCTTTCTTTGTTTGTGCGACCACTTCTTCAATACGAAATGGCTGTATTCGAGCATCTTTAACCAGTTTTTCCAGAGCTCGCCGTGCTATTTCGCGGCGAATCTGATCAAAGGAAGAAAGCCGAATAACCCCCTCCTCGTCTAAATTAACATCTACTCCCGTTGCTTGCTCAAACGCTCTAATGTTGCGGCCTTCTTTGCCAATAATTCTACCTTTTACGTCTTCGTCTTCAACTTTTATTGTGGAAACCGTGTACTCGGCAATGTAATCAAGCGCGCCATGACGAAGGCTATCTACCAGAATTGATTGCGCTTTCCGATCGGATTCCCGTTTTGCTTCTTCCTCGCGCTCTTTGATGATTCGGGCAATTGTTTGACTCTCTTTTTTTTCGACTTCCAGAAAAAGTTCCCTTTTTACCTCCTCTGTTGTAAAACTGGAAATTTCCTCAAGTTTTTTAATATATTTATCTTTTAGTTTTACAATTTCCTCTTTTTCTTGTTCAAGCCTTTCTTCTTTTTCAATCAGCTTTTTCTCAAGAGTAATGAGGTCTTGATTTTGTGTTGGCATAAATAATTTGTAGACAAAAGAAGAATAAACCTGCTTTTAAAGATTTATTAAAGATGTATATGGATAGGGAATTTGCCTTTTCATAAACACCGTTCTTACTTTTACCTCTTTTTATTATACTCCTTTATTAGTCACCTCGTCAATGGACTTTTTTATGGTATCGTAATCGAATCCGCGCCTTGAAAGAAAACCTCCCAGTTTTCGATAAAGTTCTTGCTTAGTTAATCCTTTATAACGTGTGGCCTTCTTCTCAATAAGTTTCTTGGCTTGCTCAAAATCGTTAATTTTTAATCGTAAATCAGTATCTATACCCTTTTGTTTCAGTTCTAGTTTGATAACACGTAATCCCTTAGGCCTGACTGTTGTCCGCTGCTCAATCCACCACTTTACAAATTCTTCGTCATTTATAAAATTTTGTTCTTTTAGTTTTAAGATAATTTTTTCAATGATTACGGATTCTGTTTTTTTCTTTTTGAGATTTTCTCTTACTTCTTTTTCCGACCGGGGACGGTACGACAAAAATCGGAGCGCTTTATTGTAAAATTTATCAAAAACCTCCATTATGCGGCAAGTTCTTCTTTTTCTTCAACGCCTACTTCCACCGGAGCCACTCCTGCTTTATTTTTTTTGAGGATTTCATCGACAATCTTTTTTGCCACATCACCTTTTTCTCGAAGAAAACCTACTGCCGCTTGCTTTCCCTGCCCAAGCATTAATTCTCCAAATCGGAAGAATGCTCCTGACTTTTGAATGATACCCATTTCAACACCAACATCTATAATACCCCCTTCTCGAGAAATACCAAAATCTCCCGATACGTCAAATTCTGCAATCCTAAAAGGTGACGAAACTTTGTTTTTAACAATTTTTACCCTATGTCTGGAGCCGACAACCTTATCGCCGTCTTTAAGCGTTTCGATCTTCCTAACATCCATGCGCACCGATGAATAAAATTTAAGAGCCAGTCCGCCAGTGGTTGTTTCGGGATTACCAAACATAATGCCAATTTTTTGCCGCAACTGATTGGTAAAAATGGCCACAGTTTTGGATTTTGAAATAACTCCAGTTAGCTTACGCAACGCTTGCGACATAAGACGGGCTTGAAGTCCTACCATGGCATCTCCCATCTCACCTTCGATCTCTGCTCGCGGCACCAGCGCCGCAACAGAATCTATAACCAACACATCAACCCCGCCGCTTCGAATAAGACTTTCGGCAATTTCCAGCGCCTGTTCTCCAGTATCGGGCTGAGAGATTAAAAGCTCATCAAGTTTTATTCCGATTCTTTCTGCCCATAAGGGGTCAAGCGCATGCTCAGCATCAATAAACGCCGCGACTCCTCCATGCTTTTGCGCTTGAGCGATGATTGATAAACAAATAGTCGTTTTCCCCGATGCTTCGGGACCAAAAATTTCGATAATCCGTCCTCTTGGCACACCCCCTACTCCTAGCGCTAAATCTAAAGGAAGACACCCAGTTGAGATGACCGAAATATCAAACTTCGCCGCTACCTCGCCAAACCGCATAATAGAACCGCGACCGTATTGTTTTTCGATTTGCTCCATTGCCAGACGCACTGCCTCGAGTTTTTGAGAACTTTCTGCTTGTCCCGAACTAGAACGGATTGGACCATTTGGGTTTTTTGATGAGGAAGTCCGCGCCATAATTGGTTCTCATTGTAACAACTTTTTGTTATAATGCAAGAGAGCAAAAACAGGGTGTAGTTCAGTTGGTAGAACGCTGGGCTGGGGGTCCAGAAGTCGGCAGTTCAAGTCTGCCCACCCTGACCAGATAATGTTTGTTTATAGACTTTTTGTTCTTTTTTTGTATCCTCAATTTTGTACCCCTTCTCTTCAAAAAGATGACGAATCTCATCTGCTTTTGTAAAATCTTTTTCTCCTTTTGCTTTCTCCCGCTGTTTAAGAAGAACTTGGAGATCTTTTGGTAATGAGTACTTTTTGATCGTTATATACTCAACAGTCCTTTTTTTAATAATTGGTTTTTTGGGTGATTGAATAACATGAGGCGAAAATGTAATAAAAGAATCAAACATATAATAGTTTCCGTTATTAAAAACTGCTTTTTTCTTATCTTTCAAAAGCGTTGCCGTTCCGACTCCCTCAATAGAAAATATTCTATTTTCAAAATCAAAAATAATTGCCGTATGTTCATCAATGCCCAGAATTGCAGTATTTTTAGGAAGAAGTTTTCTAAGTTTTGCAAATCGCTCTTGCCCCATATAGCAATACCGTGTGTCAAGATGCTCTCCTCCTTCTTTATTGTTCCAATGAGTAATAACAATAAATGATAATCCAACATGCTGAAAGATATTAAGTCCTTTCTCCCAATACAAATCACTTCCTGTTTTATAGATTTCATAAACGGGAAGAGTATATTTACCAATGGCAATTGCGGCAGCGCTTGACAAACAAAGTGTCGCTCCATTCTTCCAACGATCTAACATTATTTGAAGTGTTCTTGTTTTTTGTAACTGCCTAACCGTATATGTTGGGCTACCAGGACCTAAGAAAATATATGTTGCCTGTTTTAGGGGTTTGAGAATGGAGAGATTGTCGGGGTTATCGGGGATTATAAAAACATCATAAATAAATTCTAAAAGGCTCTGACGAAAAACTTTTGCTATCTCCTCTGCAACAAAGTGAGAGTTTGGCTGAAATCCTGCCGGAGTTTCAAGAATCGTAATATTCTGTTTTTGAGAAAATGATTGAAGAATCTTCCTATGAATTTTCTTGCCTGTTGGGGAAGTTTCTCCTGAACCGAAAAGAACAAGCTTTCCAAACATTATCGTTTTGGGCTCTGTTTTTTTCTCCTCGCTTTTCCGCCTGTGCCTACTTTTCGTCGTTCTTTTGCGCGTGGGTCTCGAGTTAAAAACCCTTTCTTTTTAAGAATTGATTGAAACCGTTCTTTATCATGTTTCACAATAGCTCGCGCTATGCCATGCACAATCGCATCTAGCTGGCCGCCCTTTCCTCCACCCGAAACAACCACTGTCACTATACATTTTCCCAGCATGCTGGTGATGTGTAACGGCCCCTCATATTTTACTTTAGCAATTTCTCCAAAAAAATATTGGGCAATTGGTTGTCCATTAACAATGATCTCGCCGGGCTGAAGTTTTTTCTCATCCAATACGACTTCTGTTTGGGACTTGGGATAAAAACGCACTCTCGCCACAGCTTCTCTTCGCCTTCCCAGAGCATAAATGTAATCCTTTTTTAAAGATTTATTCTTTGTTACTCCTTTTTCTTCTGTTTTTTCTTTCTTTGCCATATATTTCATTGAGTTTTGAGTTTATCACCGTATGGATGTTCTTTATCCGCAAACACAAATAACCGCCTAAGCATTGCATCTCGCAATCTGTTCTGCGGCAACATTCCCTTTACCGCATGAATAATAATCTCCTCTGGTTTTCTCTGCCGAAGATCACTAAGCGTCTCTTTTTTTAATCCGCCCGGATATCCAGAATATCTATAGTAAATCTTACCCTCTTTTCCGCCGGTGACTTTTGCTTCTTTCGCATTAATTACCACCACGTAATCTCCGCAATCAAGATGTCTAACAAAATACGGTTTTGCTTTCCCCATTAAGAGTTTTGCAATCTCTGTGGCAGCCCTTCCCAATATTTTTTCTTTCACATCAATCATGTGCCACGATCGCTTTATATCTGATGCTTTTGTTGGCTTCGTTTGTGACTTCATTTCTTTTTTTTCTTAGTTTCTTTATTTCTTGGCTTTTTTTCTTCGTCTTCTTTTGTTTCTCTTTCGTCTGGTTTTGAACTTTGCTCGACCCATTCCATTATTACCATATTCGCATTATCTTTAAGTCTATTTCCAATTTTTGTTATTCTCGTATATCCACCTTGTCTACTTGTAAAACCAGGAACAACCTCATTAATAAATTTCCCAATTGCAATATTAGATAAATACAGCATTAAAAATCTATATGCGAATTCCTTGCTGCTTTTTCTTGTCTTTGTAACAAGTTTTTCAACTGTTCCTTTAATTGCCTTTGCTTTTGCCTCTGTTGTTTTAATATGCCCATATAAAACAAGTGATGAAATAAGACTCTTAAAAAGAGCCTTTCTCTCATTCTTATCTCTCTTTAGTTTTCTGCCAAAAACTCTTTTTCTCATAAAAAAACGAATAAACACGAATACCCAATTACTGCTTAATACATTCGTGTCTATTCGTGTATTATACACCTAGGCTGATTCCTTTTTCTCGCAGTTTATCTTCGATAACACTTATTGATTTATTCCCCATATTTCGCATGGTCATAAGGTCCTTCTTTGACGTGCCAAGAAGCTGCCCAAGAGTATCGATGCCGCCGTTTCGCAGACTGTTATAAATGCGGGTTGGTAAATCAAGCTCATCCACGGTCAATTTAAGAAGGTCTTCAGAAACAGCAGGACTTATTACCACTCCCTCTGTAGAAAGAGACGCTGCTTTTGGTTCGTAGACTTGCAAGAAAAAAGAAGCAAGAATTTTTGCTGACTGGTGCAACGCCTCCCGAGGCGTTATAGTGCCATTTGTCCAAACAGAAAGGGTTAGTCTATCTAAATTTGTTTGTCTACCAACACGGGTGGCCGACACACTGTAGCTTACCCGCTGCACTGGTGTAAAAATAGCATCGGTTGAAATAACACCAACCTCGGATGTCTTCTGCTCTTCTGCGAGCGTATACCCCTCGCCTTTCTCCACAATCATCTCCATTTCCAACTTGGCCTTTTTATCCGTTAAGGAAGCAAGGTAATGATCTTTATTGACTACTTCAACGCCATCGCTTACCTCAATGTCGCCCGCTTTGACCGTTTTGGGGCCTTTCTCAGAAATTCTAACTGTGGCAGTGGATTTTGTATCGATAAGGCGAAAATGGATACCTTTTATATTAAGGAGTAAATCAACGATATTTTCTTTGAGCCCCGAAAGGGTAGAAAATCGGTGCTTTACTCCACTAATCTTGACCGATGTTATCGCTGCTCCGGGAATCGATGTTAATAAAACTCGACGCAGCGCGTTGCCTACTGTGTGTCCATAACCCGGCTCCAATGGCTCAATAATAAACTCCCCGTATTCACTGGTGTGTTTTGCTTCTTTTACCTTAAAAGCTGGGTCTGTCATAATCCTAAAAATCCTATTCTACCACTATCTTGAATAATATTCAATGATGAGTTGCGTATCAAAAGGAACTTGAACATCTTGGCGGGTAGGAAATCGCACCAGAGTTCCAAAATTATTCTCCCGAACAAGGTAAGAAAGTATAGGTTTGTTCTCTTTCATAATCTCCAAAACTGCAGCATTCTTCTGTAATTTCTCCGAGAGCGATACTTTCTCCCCCTTCCTTACCTGGTAAGATGGTATTGTCACTTTCTGGCCGTTAACCAAGACTTGGCCGTGATTAACAAATTGACGCGCTTGAAATCTCGACTTTGCAAACCCCAAACGGTACACTACATTATCGAGTCTTGTTTCCAAAAGTGATATCAAAAGCTCTCCTGTTTCGCCTCTTTTCTTCTGCAGTCGGTCAACAAGGTTCCTAAATTGCTTCTCCAGCACCCCATACATCTCTTTTGCCTTCTGTTTTTCTCTAAGCTGCTGACCAAATTCCGACAACGCTCTTTTTCGCTTTTTCCCATGAACTCCCGGAGGGATACTAAGTCTTCTGATTAGAGACTGCGACTCCTTATCGATAATATTTACCCCTTCTTTTCTTGCCAATCTATGTTTTGGCCCCGTATATCTTGCCATAGTTTATACTCTCCTTTTCTTTTTTGCCCGCGGTCCATTGTGAGGAATGGGTGTAATATCCGCAATCGACGTTATCGACATCCCGACAGCTTTAATTGCGCGAAGCGCCGAATCTCTTCCGGACCCCGGCCCTTTCACAAACACATCCACAGACTTAATGCCATCGACAATGGCCCTCTTTGCTGCTTGTTCCATTGCCACAGTTGCCGCGTAGGGTGTTGATTTTCGCGTACCCTTAAACCCTGCTCCGCCCGATGATCCCCACGCCACCGTGTCTCCCTGCTCATTAGTGATGGTAATAAGCGTATTGTTAAATGTTGATGTAATATACACCCTTCCTTTAGGCGACACCTTTACGCCTATTTTTTTCCGGCCAGAGGCCGATTGGCCTTTGACGGACTTCTTCTCTGCCATACTCTTTACTTTTTACCTCCTTGGTCTGATGTCTTTGTTGGCGTTTCGGCTTTAGTATCAAGCCCCATCTTTGTAGCAACTTCCTTCTTGATAGCACCGATTGTCACCCGTTTTCCTCTTTTGGTCCGCGCGTTTGATCGTGTCCGCTGGCCTCGCGCTGGCAGATTTCGAATGTGCCGCATTCCTCGATAACTGCCTGTCTCTTTCAGCCGCTTAATCACTTCTGTTACTTCTGCCCTCAGATCTCCTTCAATCTTGTGCGTTTCGAGTGCCTTCTGAATCCGTTTCTGCTCTTCTTCGGAAAGCGTTTTTACTCGCTTGGCTGGATCAACCTCTGCCTTTTGCAGTACCTCATATACATTACCTCTCCCAATACCATAAAGGTATGTCAAAGCAATATCAATTCTTTTTCCCTCTGGAATACTTACTCCTGAGATTCTCATACGTTATCCCTGTCTTTGTTTATGTCGTGGATTGTCGCAGACAACTCGCACGACACCTCTTCGTTTAATAATTTTGCATTTCACACACCGCTGTTTAACGCTGGCCTGGACTTTCATAAATTTATTTATGTCTGTATACTATTCTACCTTTATTCTTATCGTATGGCGTCATTTCTACCCGAACCCTGTCTCCTGGCAAAATCTTGATAAAATGCATCCGCATTTTACCGGAAAGGTGGCATAACAGCAAGTTTCCATCCGAAGTTTGAACACGAAACAAAGTATTAGGCAACGATTCTTTAACAACGCCTTCTACTTCGAACGATCCCTGATGAGCCATAGAAAAGAAATTATACCAAACTATCCTATAAACAGCAACTTATTACTTATTATGTAAGAATGCGCGCACCGTTTTTTATAATTGCTATTGTTCGTTCAAAAAGCCCGGAAATGCTGCCATCAGCAGTTTTTATTGTCCATCCGTCCTGATTTGAGTAGACCACGTCATGCTTTCCCATATTATAGATCACCTCAATTGCAATAGTCATGCCTTCTGTTAAAAGTGGCGTTTTTTCGATTTTTCGGTTTAAGAAGCCTGGCACCTCGGGCTCCTCATGAAGTTCCCGTCCCACACCGTGTCCAATAAGACTCCTGACCGCTGAGTATCCATCACGCTCAACAATTTCTTGTATTGTTTTTGAAATATGCCCAATCCTATTTCCTATTCTTGCCTGTTTAATTGCCTCTTCCAATGCATGTTTCCCGGTATCTAAAAACTTTTTGATTTTTTCGTTGTCATTTTGAATTTGTACTGTCTCTGCCATATCTGTATGAAAACCGTTATAAAATACACCACAGTCAATTCCTACAATATCTCCTTCTCTTAACTTGTAGTTAGTCGGGATACCATGCACTACAACGTCGTTTGTTGATATGCAAATTGTATGCTTATATCCAGGAATTTTTTTAAACCCAGGCTCCCCACCTTTTTGCAAAATAAGCTTTTCTGCTAACCTGTCAAGCTCAAGTTCTGAAACTCCAGGCTTTACATGTTCTAAAACCTCGTGTAGAACCGCAGTCAAAATAGCTCCGCCCTTACTCATTATTTCTAAATCCTTTTTTGTTTTTATATCAACCATTTTTTATTCCAAGCACTAAGAGCAATTTATCAATTTTTTTATAAAGTTCTTCTTTGTTATCACTTGTGTTATCTATAAGATAATCTGCAATTGCAATTGGGCCGCCTTTATTAAGTTTTTCTATCTCTGCAAAATCCCTTTTTTGAGCCTGCTTTGTTGTAAAAGGACGAGCCTTTCGCTTTGCCAAACGTTCGTAACGAATGCTGCGATTTGCAAAAATATGAATAACAAAAACATAAGAAAATGTTTCTTTAAGAAACAAATATTCTTCCCACGAATACATCCCGTCTATAGCTACAGTGTCGTGGGATAAAAATAACTCCTTAATTTTGGGTTTTGCTTTTGTAGCAAATGCAGCCATGCCAAACTCCTGCCTTATGGATTCACGGACCACTTGCTCATTCTCCGGCGATAGGGTAAGTTTTCGACGAGCAATTTCTTGCTTGGTAAGATCACCAAAACGAACAAATGGCAATCCTTTTTTTTGTAAGTACGAGGCAACTAAACTCTTACCAGAACCGGGCATGCCTACAAACGCGAGAATCTGTTTTTTGCTCATGCCACCCCCAAGACTTTAAGAATCTGTCTGTGTATTATCTTAATATCCGCCTCACCATCTATTTCCACCAGTTCACCGATCTTTTTGTAAAAAGAAAGAACCGGCTCGGTAAATTTATGAAAAAGCTCAATACGTTTATGAATTGCCCTTAATGTATCATCCTCTCGCCCCTCACCATCATTACGAAGAGAAAGACGCCAAAGCGCTTCCTTATCGGATACTTTAAGATAAATAACTTTATCGATGCCATTTTTGAATGCTTTAGCTTGCAATGGTGTTCGTGGAAATCCATCAAGAATATATCCGTTTTTATATTCATCTCTTTTTAAATACTCAGATACTATCTCAAGAGTCTTATCATCTGGGATAAGATATCCTGCGTTCATAACTTCTTTGATGTAACGCCCAAGATTTGTGCGCTCTTTTGCTAATTCTCTAAAAATATGCCCTGTCGAAAGATAGGGAATTTTCAATTTTTTAGAAAGCAGGTTTCCCTGGGTTGATTTTCCAGATCCCTGAATGCCAATAAGCACTATTTTCATTTAACAAATCGCTCGTAATTTCGCATGACTAACTGCGCCTCTAATGTTCGAACAGTTTCTAAAACAACAGACACAACGATGAGGATTCCCGTTCCTCCCAACAGCAGCGTTTCAATACCTGTTGCAGCGCGGGCAATCATGGGAAGAATTGCGATGCTGCCTAAAAAGGTGGCTCCCGCCAAGGTGATTCTGGTTAAGATGTAATTAAGATAATGGGCGGTAGGTGTTCCCGGACGAATACCTGGAATAAACCCTCCATATTTTTGTATTTCATCGGAAATTTTTTTGGGGTTAAAAATAACAGCAGTGTAAAAGTAAGTAAATCCCACCACTAAAAAGAAGTAAAGTGCGTTGTAGAATAATCCTACAGGATTGAAAAGAGATGACATTGATAGACCAATAACGTGAACAATGTTGTTTTTCGAAGCAATTAAGTAGTTGCCAATAAGAGAAGGAAAAAGCACCAAAGACACAGCAAAAATAATAGGAATTACTCCTGCCTGATTGAGTCGCAAGGGAAGATGAGTCGTTTGTCCGCCATACATTTTACTTCCTCTCACCCGCTTGGCATAGTACACTGCTATTTGCCGCACTGCTTCATTCATAAAAATGATTGCCGCAATAACCACCACTCCTATAAAAAGAAACGTTAAAATGCTAAGTATGTTCTCGCTAGTCACCGTCTGCACGGTCTGCACAAAGACCACGGGAATCCTCCCCACAATTCCGGCAAAGATAAGAATCGATATGCCATTTCCAATACCTTTCTCGGAAATAAGCTCGCCCAACCAGACCAAAAACATTGTTCCGGCCGTCATGGTCACAATAAACGAAACAAGCTGTATTGGCACCAACGTGGCAATAATTCCCTGGTTGCGAAGAAGAGTATACATTCCAATTGCCTGCACCGCCGCCAGCGGCACTGTTAAAAACCTGGTATACTGATTTATCTTTTGGCGCCCGGCTTCACCTTCTTTAGAAAGAGCTTCCAGTTTGGGAAAAACCAGTGTCGCAAGCTGTAAAATAATTGAGGCATTAATATACGGGTTAAGACCTAGCGCCATTACCGAAAAGTTGGCCAGAGTTCCGCCAGAAAATATATCGAGTAAACCTAAAAATTGATTCTGGGAAAAAAGCGCTTTAAGACTTGCTAGATTCACTCCGCTGACCGGGATATAGGCAAAAATTCTAAAAACCACAAAAATGCCTATGGTAAAGAGAATTTTTCTCCGTACATCCTGTGTTTTTATGCTATTTTGAAAAATCCGAAAGACGTCTTTCATCTATTACAACGAAGTGACTTTTCCGCCCATTTTTTCAATCTTCCCACGTGCGCCCTTTGATGTCGGCAAAGCAACAGTTAGTAAAACAGTCAGTGTTCCGTCTCCTAAGATCTTCACGCCGTTTTCTACCGCGTCTTTCTCATCGACAATATTATGCAAAACTAATGTCTTAATATCAACAGTCGCACCTTTTGGCAAAAGATTTAGCGTCTTCACGTTTACAATAATGGGCTTTTTCTTAAATAGCTTATTTTTACCTTTCCCCCGCCTAAAAGGAAGACGTTTTATTAAAGGCAACGCTCCTCCTTCAAAATAGGAGGGGATCTTTCCTCGGGCCTTTTGACCCTTGGTGCCACGACCGGCGGTTTTTCCTCTTCCTGATCCGTGGCCTTGCCCTAAACGTTTCTTCTTATTTTTCACCAGCTTGACCAAATTATTAAGCTCGCTCATTTTTTCTCCCTCTTATACAGCTCTGATATACGCATCAGCGCTTCCAGTGTGGCATACACATTGGATGCTTGATTTTTTGTTCCTAAAACCTTGGATGAGATATTGTGGATGCCTGCTGCCTCAACTACACTTCGCACCGCTCCTCCGGCAATAACCCCGCTACCCGGAGGGGCTGGTTTTAAGAGTACTTTGGCGGCGCCTCTTTTTATTAAAATCGAAAGCGGGATAGTACCCTGGACAATTGGTACAGATAGCATGTGTTTCTTGGCCACTTCCACCCCTTTGCGAATAGACGATGATACATCCACTGCCTTTCCTAAGCCCACCCCAACTTTACCCTTTCTGTCTCCCACTACCACAACCACCGAAAAACCAATTTTATTACCTCCTTTGGTTTTCTTGGAAACTCTGTTTATCTGGACAATTTTTTCTTCAAATTCTCTCTCCATTAAAATTTTAACCCTCCCTCTCTAGCACCTTCTGCAAACGCTTTTACTCGTCCGTGGTATTTGTAGCTTCCTCGATCAAATCTAACTTTTTTTATCTTTTTGGCAATCACCTTTTTAGCAAAAAGTGTTCCTAGTGTTTTTGCCCTGGCACTTTTTGTTACCTTTTTATTTTCAAGCTCTTTTTCCGATATACCAACAATTGTTACAGCTTTCTCATCATTAATAAGCTGCCCATAAAGATATCTATTAGATCTATACATGGATAATCTTGGCATATCCTTTGTACCCCTCACTTTTGCTCTGACTCTTTTTTGCCTTTTTTTATTCATAACTCTAAATTCTACTTTGTTCCTACTGCCTTGGCTGCTTTACCTGCTTTTCGACGTATTCGTTCTCCTGCATACTTGATGCCCTTCCCTTTGTATGGTTCTGGGGGGCGAATCCTACGAATTGTTGCCGCCACATTACCAACCAATGTCTTATCTATTCCGGAAATAACAATGGTGTTTTCCAAAACAGCAAATTGAATTCCCAAAGGAGCAGCCACTTTTACCGGATGAGAAAAACCCACCGAGACAGACAGGTCTTTACCCATAACCTGAGCCCTATACCCAACGCCTGTCAGCTCAAGTTTTTTTTCAAACCCCTCGGTGACGCCCTTTGTCATATTCCCAATCATCGCGCGTGTTAAACCAAATGCCGCTTTGCCTGATTCTTGTGCTTCTTTTTTTGGCGAAACCACAATTTTTCCACCCTTGATATCGACATCAATCTCCAAAGGAAAAGTGTATGATAGTGTTCCCTTTGGCCCACTTATCATTATCTTTTGGCCTTCGATTGTGGCTGTTACTCCTTCTTTAAGGATAACCGGTATTTTCCCAATTTTTGACATAGTTTTACCAAATTCTAAACAGTACTTCTCCGCCAATACCAAGTTTCTTTGCTTCTCCCCCTGTCATAACCCCCTGGCTGGTAGAAATAATCTCGATACCACGGGACATACCTTTTCCCATCTTGACATGTTTAGCATTTGCATAAATACGAAGCGACGGTTTTGAGATAAGACAAACATCAATCAGAACTGGTTTACTCTTCTGGTACCGTATTTTTGCCACAAGTACTTTCTTTCCTTTTCCTTCCTCCTTTAGTGTTTCCAAAAATCCAGCTTTTACCAAAATACCCCCGACCGCTTTATTTATTTTTGAATACGGAAGTATCACTTCTTTCCTGCGCGCCAAAGCGGCATTTTTTACTCTAATAACAAAATCTTGCATATTACCAACTTGCCTTAGTTACGCCCGGCAATTCTCCTTTTACCGCCAACTCTCGAAAACACATTCTGCATAGCCCAAAACGACGCATGTAGCTTCGCGCCCTTCCACAAAGATTGCATCTATTTCTTTGTCTAACTTCGTATTTTTGTTTTTTTTTAAATTTTACTATGTCAGATTTTTTTGCCATCCTGTCCTTTCTGGAAGGGCATACCAAGCATTTCTAAAAGTATTAACCCCTCTTTATCGTTTTTGGCCGTGGTCACAATAACAACTTCAAGGCCAAAAACCTTATCAACTTTCCCCAGATCAATTTCTGGAAAAACTGTATGTTCCGTAAATCCTAGAGTATAATTTCCATGCCCGTCAAAATGTCCTCTTCCCACCCCGTGAAAGTCTCGAAGTCTCGGCAACACAATATTAACAAGTTTTACAAAAAAATCATACATTCGCTTTCCGCGCAGAGTCACAACCGCTCCTATCGCGTCTTTCTCTCGCAGCTTAAATCCCGCTATTGATTTCTTAGCGCGGGCTACTTTTGGTTTCTGGCCGGTTATTTCAGGCAGAATAGAAAGAACTTTTTCCATGTTCTTCTTGTCAGACACGGCATCTTTTACTCCAATGTTAACCACAATTTTAGAAAGTCGTGGCACTGCCATTGGGTTTTTAATACCAAGTTTCTCTTGTAATAGTAATGTTTTGTTTTTTATATCGCTTTTTGGCATTTTTGACACATCCTTTCTTTCTTCTCTTCTATAGTTTGGTAAAAAATCCTGCTCCCCAAATGGCATTTAGGGCAGATTCTCATCACATTTGCCACCGCCAGCGGCTTTGTGATTGTAACAATTTCTGACGGCTGTTTCTGCGAACGTGCTTTCAAGTGCCTTTTATACTGATTGACACCCGAAACCAACACTCTCTGCTTATCTGGAAAAACCTTCTCTACCTTTCCCGTTTTTCCTTTATCTTTACCCATAACAACTTTTACCTCGTCTCCTTTTTTTAGTTTCATACGCTATACGACTTCTGTTGCCATGCTGGCAATTTTTGTGAATCCTTTGTTTTTTACTTCGCGGGCGATCGGTCCAAAAATTCTGGTTCCTTTGGGATTTTTATCTTTTGGATTATCAATCACTACCCCAGCGTTATCAGAAAATCGTATGTACGAACCGTCAGGACGCTGATGCTCCTTTTTAGTACGAACCAACACTACTTTTACTATCTCTGCGTCTTTCACTTGACCGATGGGAGATGCCTCCCTTACCACGCAATTGAGGACGTCTCCCAGGTAACCAAACTTGCGTTTCGATCCGCCGAAGATATGTATTACAATAAGCGATTTTGCTCCACAGTTATCTGCAACCTTCAATACTGTTTTATGCTGAACCATAGATTATTTTAAAACCTCCATTATCCTAAAATGTTTTTCTTTTGAAATTGGCTTTGTCTCAGTAATGCGCACGGTATCGCCCACCGAAACAGACATCTCCCCCGTATCTACCTTATATTTCTGGTGTCTTTTAAACCGCTTCTTGTATAAGGAGTGAATCTTTATCTGCTCAACAACAACGACTGCTGTTTTCTCCATGTTTTTTGATAACACAATGCCTTTAAGCGTTTTCATCAAGCTGCCTTTCTCGCAAAATACTATACATTCTAGCAATATCTTTTCTTTTGTGTAAAAGTGCACTCGTGTTTTTTATTTTTCCTCGCTTTTTAGACATCTTAAGTATGGCTAGTTCGTCTTTCGCCTGAGAAATAAGCGCCTTTAATTCTACTGCTGTTTTATGGTGTAATTCTTTTTTTTCTTTTATTTTCATATTTTTATTTTTCAATTATTTTCGCTTTGACAGGCAACTTGTGCGAAGCCAGCCGCAGTGCTGCAAAAGCAATATCTTTTGTTACTCCACCCATCTCAAAGATGACTCTGCCTGGTTTTACCACCGCGACATACTCATATACATCACCCTTTCCGCTCCCCATTCTGGTTTCCGCGGGCTTTTTGGTGATTGGTTTATCTGGGAAAATGCGAATCCATACCCTTCCTCCCCGCTGAGTATAATGAGTTATGGCGCGCCTGGCTGCTTCTATCTGTCGACTCGTTACCCAGGCTCTTTCGGATGACAACAGCCCATATTCGCCAAAAGAAATATCTGTGCCAGAATGGGCATTGCCTCTCATTCTCCCCCTGTGAGCTTTACGATACTTTGCTCTCTTTGGAACTAACATATTATTTCCCCTCCGGTCTATTAATCCACACCTTAACTCCTATGTATCCTTTTTTGGTAAGCGCGGGGACGCTGGCAAAATATATATGCTCTCTGATTGTTGAAAGCGGCACTGTTCCCCGTTGAATCTTTTCTCGCCTGCTAATTTCTGCTCCTGCGATTCTTCCCGATAAAATAATTCTAACTCCTTTTGCTCCCGAACTCATCACCTTTTCTGCTGCCTGAAGCATTACCCGTTTGTAGGAAAGACGCCTGACGAGCTGGTCCGCGATCGTATTTGCGATTAGAAACGCGTCAAGATTCGGCTCCTTGACCGGCTCAATTCTGATATCTAGCTTGGATAAATTCTTTGTCTTGGCAAATGATTTCATAATGCTTAACAAGAACTTCTTCAGCTCCTCAAGTCCTGTTCCGGCCCTGCCAATTACCATACCTGGTTTTGACACAAATGCCGTAATTTTTATGCTGTTGATTGAGCGGTCTATTTCTATCTTGGCAACCCCCGCGCTTCTTAAACGCGCCATCAACTTTTTTCTAATAATGTAATCCTCAAGTAAAATATTCTTGTACCGTTTCTTTTCAAACCAATGACTTACCCAGTCATAGATTGGACCAATTCGTAATACCTGTGGATTAATTTTTTGTCCCATGTACCTCCTCTAATATAACTTTTATATGGCTTGCTCGTTTTTTATATGGATGCATTCTTCCTCGAGTTGATGGGTGATAGCGTTTTAATGCCATTCCTCCTCCTATCTCAATGCTTTTAATCCGTAAATTCTCTTCTTTTAGCTTTTTGTTATTTACCGCATTTGCAATAGCGCTTTTTAATGTTTTCTGAAGCGCTCCTCCCGCTCTTTTATACAAAACCGAAAGAATGCGTAATGCTTCTTGTACCGAATGCTCACGAATGGCATCCGCAATAAGCCTCACTTTTCTTGGACTTATTCGAACATTATGACTTTCTGCTTTTATTTCCATATGTTATGTCTTTGAGATTTCCCGAGCTACTACTCTTCCGTGCGATCGAAACGTCCGAGTTGACGAAAACTCACCCAATCTGTAACCAACCATTGCCTCGGTAATAAAAACATTAATAAATGTTTTCCCATTATGGACCAAAAACGTGTGTCCAACAAATTCCGGCGGAATTTGACAAGCACGAGACCAAGTTTTAATTGCTGCTCTATCACCGTTTTGTTTTTGCCGCATAACTTTTTTGAGTAATTTCGGATCAATATACGGACCTTTCTTTGTACTTCTTGACATTATTTCTTCCTCCTTTGCAAAATATATTTATTGGAATATTTATGTTTCTTTCTTGTTTTTCCAACCGCACGTCTTCCGACGTAGGTTTTGGGCGTGGTCATTCCAATACCCGATCTTCCTTCTCCCCCGCCATGAGCGTGAGACCTCGGGTTTTGCGCTACACCCCTAACCGTGGGACGTCTGCCCATGTTTCTTGCTCTCCCCGCTTTTCCCAACACCTCATTTTTCCACTCTATATTACCAAGCTGTCCTATTGTAGCCAGGGCGCGGGCGTTTACTTTTCGGATTTCGCCGGAGGGTAGTTTAAGATGTACAAATCCTCCTTCTTTTGCTTGAATAATAGCTCCTGTCCCCGCTGATCTGGCCATCTGACCACCTCTGCCTGGTATTAACTCGACATTATGAATAATAGTCCCAATAGGCAAAACGTCCATGGGCAGCGCGTTTCCCACCTTAACTTCGGCGTCAGAAGAGGCCATAACCGTATCTCCCAGTTTGAGTCCCTCTGGTTTTAGAATGTAGCGTTTCTCGCCATCTGCGTACTGCAAAAGGGCGATATCGCAGGTTCTATTTGGATCGTATTCCAAGGAAATAACCTTACCCAAAATGCCCTGCTTGTTTCGCTTAAAATCGATCGCGCGAAGATATCGTTTGTGGAATCCACCCTGGTGTCTGACAGTAACCTTGCCGCTGGCGTTTCTGCCTGAATGTTTCTTTTTAATAACTTTCAATTTCACTTTTTATCTCCTCCTATATCAAATACAGCAATTTTCTCTCCCTTTGCTACCTTTACTACTGCCTTTTTCCAAGGAGATTCCTTCACTATGCCTCGCTGCTTTCCTGCTCGTTTACTCCTGCCCTTGACAATACTTGTGGCAACAGAAACCACGTGGACATCAAATTGTTTCTCAACTGCCTGTCCTATTTGTTTTTTGTCAGAGTCTCTGTTTACTGCAAAGGTAAATTTTCCTGTGTTGGCGTCTTGCATAGATCTCTCGGTAATAATTGGTCTTATAATACTATTCTCTCCTTTTACCATACCCTATTACTCCTTTTTAAGATATTGTCCTGCTAATATATTTATTGTGTCCTTGGCAAAAAGAAGCGTGCGGTGGCGCAACACTTCGTATGTATTTAACTGCGTGGCTTTGGTAATTGTCATACCGTAAATGTTTCGCGCAGCCCGCGAAACATTTTTGTTTTCTTTCGTATCTACCAGTAAAATGTTGTTTTGTAATCCTTTTTTGGGAGCAAAAAGCGACAATCTTGTAAGCACCTCTACCATAGATTTTGTTTTGGGAGGAAGTTTCTCTAGGCCCGAAACAATTTTTAATCCTCCCTTTTGGTACGCGAAAGATAAAGCCGAAAAGAGAGCGAGCTTTTTCATTTTTTGGGGAAATTTAAGCGAGTGGTCTTTGGGTTTTGGACCATGCGCAATGCCTCCATGGACAAAAATTGGCGCTCTAATTCCACCGTGCCGTGCTCGTCCGGTTCCTTTTTGCCGATAAATTTTTCGAGTAGACCCTGTCACTTCGCCTCTTGTTTTTGTTGACGCGGCGCCACTCCTCTGATTTGCCAGGTACACTCTTACTGCTTGGGCCAAAAGCTTTTTATTAACCTCCACACCAAATATTTCTTTAGGTAAGCTCATCTGCTCTTTCACTTTCCCTTTTGTGTCAAAAACATCTATTGCAAAGGTGGATTTTTTGACTTTACTTACTGGCATCTTCTTTTACCTCCTCTTTGTACAGCGGTACGAATTTCTTCTTTTCTCCAACTTTTTTAATAACGACAACACTATCTTTATTTCCTGGAATAAGTCCTTTTACCAAAACTGAGTTCTCTGTTACTTCGACCACCTCTAAGTTTCTGACCGTGGCGCTTTTTCCTCCCATTCTTCCTGCCATTCTTTTTCCCTTGTATACACGTCCAGGGGTGGTCGTTTGTCCAATACTACCAGGAGCTCGTTCTCTATCTGATTGTCCATGGGTCCTTGGCCCCCCTTTAAAATGGTGGCGCTTTACCACCCCCGCAAATCCTTTCCCTTTAGAAACACCAGAAACATCAACAATATCTCCTATTTTAAAGACATCTGTTGCGTTTATCATTTCTCCTGGTTGCTTTACCTCTGTCTCAGCAACACGAACTTCACGAAAAAAGCGAGGGGCTTTTTCTCCTTTTGCCTCTCGCTTTCTAATACCAAGACCAAGTTGCATTGCAAAGTAGCCATCTTTTTCCTTGGTTTTAATTGCCACCACAGGAAGTGTGGGAGCCGAAATTCGAGTAATTGGAATCCTCGCCCCATCTTCCAAAAATGCCTGTGATTGATCTTGTTTTTGTCCAATAAATGCTTGCATATAAAAACCAAAAAAGCGACTACATACAGTCGCTCCTTCTAGGAAACACCCTAAAACGAATACGCTATGTAGCCAAATCAACCTCCAATCGGTATGTCATGATTTAGTTTTCTTATTATATAGAAAGATGGCCTGAAATGCAATACGGGGGTTGGGTAAAAACTGTTAAGGATAACTTCTATTCCCAAGAAATTGATCAATATGCTATACTGCAATTACAGTGTTTATTAAATCAATTATCCAAAATAAATTCTATTTCCTTTTTTCAGGATTTATTACCCTAGTTATTGGTTTTTATTTTTCCAAAGCTCACGACTGGGCAACCATAATAGTAGCGTTTTTTCTTCTTGTACTTTTTTTAATTAGTCCCTTTCTATTCAAACCACAATAAAATAGCTTTTCATGCGGAGTCTGGAAAAATAGTATGCTATAATATACATATGAATAAAATTGATTCAAAAAATCTCTTGAAAAATCAAAATAAATGGATAGCAATATCTAGTAATAAAAAAGCTATTCTTACATCGGGCAAGTCAATAAAAGAGATCGAAAACAAATTAACTAAATTGCGTGTTAAGGATGCAATAATTTCTTTCGTTCCACCTGCAAACAAGTACCTCTCGCCCCTTTTATGCCTGTAATTAAATTTAGCTATACTCCCGAGGTTTTCATAAACCAAGAAACTGGAAAAGTAAATTACATCTATCGACCACTTATTCCCACACGATTATGTAATAAGCATATATTTAGTAAATTTCCTGTGAATTGCTTACTTGATTCAGGTGCAGACAAGAATTTATTTCCTGCGGAATGGGGAGAAATGGTTAGATTAAAAATAAAATCAGGAAAAGAAGTAACACATTACGGCATAGGCAAAAAAGACATAAAAGCATATCGGCACAAAGTGAAACTTTATATCGGAGTTTACCATTTCGAAACCGAAGCTGATTTTAGTTACGAACAGCAATTTCCATTACTTGGTAGAGAAGGATTTTTTAAATATTTTGAGCGAATAACGTTTCGAGAAAAAGACCACATAGTTACGCTTGAGTATTGAATTTCGATTTTTACATTTTAATTGTCACATCCACACCTGCGGGTAGTTCGAGGTGGGTTAATTGGTCTATGGTTCGATCGGTTGGGGAAATAATATCTATCAGTCGTTTGTGCACTCGAATTTCAAAGTGATCCCTTGCATCTTTATCAATAAATGGAGATTTGTTAATGGCGTAGACACTTCTTTCTGTTGGTAGAGGAATTGGACCAACAACCTTTGCGCCAGTTCGGATAGCAGTATCTAAAATCTGCTGACAGCAGTTGTCGATAACCCTAGCATCGTAGCTTTTTAAACGTACTCTAATTCTTCCTCTTGGCATTATGGTTTTAATGTACCTTAAGCAATGATTTTGCTAATAACTCCTGCTCCAACTGTCTTTCCGCCCTCTCTAACCGCAAATCTAAGTCCCTCTTCCAGGGCAATAGGAACAATCAGTTTTACTGTCATTTTTGTACTGTCTCCCGGCATTACCATTTCCACGCCTTTTGGCAAAGCTACCTCTGCTGTAACGTCGGTCGTTCGAATATAAAATTGCGGCCTGTATCCGGTAAAAAATGGTGTGTGGCGGCCGCCTTCTTCTTTGGTTAAGATATAAACTTCTGCCTCAAACTCTTTGTGAGGAGTAATGCTACCCGGCTTGGCAATAACCTGTCCTCTTTCCACATCTGCCTTTTCGATACCTCGCAGAAGCAATCCCACATTATCACCTGCTTGCGCCTCGTCAAGCTGTTTTCTAAACATCTCCACGCCTGTAACTACGGTTGGTTTGGTGTCTCTGATACCAATAATTTCAATCGTATCGTTAACTTTTACCTTTCCTCTCTCTGCTCTTCCTGTTACTACTGTTCCCCGTCCTTTAATAGAAAAGACATCTTCTATGGGCATCAGAAACGGCTTATCAATATCTCTTTGAGGGGTGGGAATATAGCTGTCGACTGTTTCCATAAGTTGCAGAATCTGTTTTTCTGCTTCCGCGTCGCCATTGAGCGCTTTGAGCGCCGAACCGCGAATGATTGGTATTTCATTACCCGGGTATTGATATTTTGTTAAAAGTTCTCTGACTTCCATTTCGACCAAATCCAAAAGTTCTGCGTCTTCCACCATATCAACTTTATTAAGAAACACCACAATTGCCGGAACACCAACCTGACGAGCTAAAAGAATGTGCTCTCGCGTTTGCGGCATGGGGCCATCAGGCGCCGATACCACTAAAATCGCGCCATCCATTTGGGCGGCTCCTGTAATCATATTTTTAATATAATCGGCATGTCCCGGAGCGTCAATGTGCGCATAGTGTCTCTTGTCTGTTTCGTACTCAAGGTGAGAAATGTTAATGGTGACGCCTCGTGCTTTTTCCTCTGGAGCATTATCTATGTCCTCGTATTTTTTTGCTTGGGCTTTTCCTGACTTTGCCAAGACAGTACAGATAGCGGCAGTAAGAGTAGTCTTTCCATGATCTACATGACCAATGGTGCCAATATTAACGTGGGGTTTTGTTCGCTCAAACTTTTTAACGTCTGCCATAAAATTGCAAGAAAATAATAAACCTCAGTTTGTGAGGTTAGACACAATCTTACAATATTTTTCTTTGCCCGTCAATACCCAAAATGATATAATCCCCACTAAGACTTATGAGAATTGCTATTTTTGGGGGAAGGTTTGACCCTCCGCATATTGGGCACTGGCTTGTTGCCAAACAAATTTTAGAAAAAAGACCAGATATCAAAGAGGTTTTGTTTATTCCGGCAAATAAACACCAATGGAAGCCGATAGAAGCAAAAGGTGCCGATAGACTTTCGATGCTTAAATATTTTGTAAATAACTCCATGAAAGTCTCTGATACAGAACTTAGGCGAGGAGGAGTAAGTTATGCCATTGATACCATCCGGGATATTAAAAAGAGGTTTAATCACGATATATATTGGATAGTAGGGAGTGATATACTTTTGGAATTTTCTCGGTGGGAAAAGACAGAAAATTTAACAAATCTAGCTACATTTCTGGTGTTTCCCAGAGATCCATTTTCCAAACCTAAAAAACTTCCTAAAGGGTTTGAGATAATTACAGGAGAAGATCTTATAACAACAAATCTCTCCTCAACAATAATTCGCGAAAGAATAAAAAAGAAATTACCTATCACACATCTTGTGCCAAAAGAAGTAGAGGCGTATATTACCAAACACAAACTATACCTATGAAAACCGACCCTAAAAAAGAAACAGAGCGAATTATAGCCTTTCTCAAAAAAACTTTTGCAGAACAAAAAATTAAAAACGCCGTGATTGGTCTTTCTGGCGGCATTGATTCAGCAGTAAGTTTTTTGCTTCTTAAAAGAGCTATCCCAGAAAAAAATATTTTTCCTATTTCTCTTGCCTATTTTTCACCTTATGTTGCCATTCCAAAAAAAAATTATGATCTTTCAATAAAAGAGGCTGTTGACGCTTGTGTACAAAATCTTGGCGTAAGTCGAAACGACAATGTTCGTATCGGAAACATTATGGCACGGGTTCGAATGATCTTTTTATATGATTTGGCAAAAAAAAATAAAGCGCTGGTGGTTGGCACAGAAAATAAGTCCGAACATCTCCTTGGCTATTTTACTCGTTTTGGTGATAGTGCATCTGATATTGAACCAATACAACACTTGTATAAAACGCAGGTGTATGAGCTTGCAAAATATCTTAATGTTCCGCAAGAAATTATCAATATACCACCAACTGCAGGACTATGGCAAGGCCAAACTGATGAAGAAGAATTTGGCTTTACCTATGAAGAAGCCGACCAAGTACTTTATTATTATTTTGAGCAAAAACTGCCTATTGAAGAAATAGTTAAAAAAGAATTAATAAATGCCAAAAAAGTGATCAAAAGAGTCAAAGAAAATGAATATAAACATAAAACGCCCTACGTTTTAGAAGTATGAGTATGCCCAAAAGCCGACACTATTAATTCCTTTTTCTTTAAGAAATTCTGTTTTTTTAGCTACTGATTCTTCATCTTCAAACCAGACAATATGCTTGTCTCCATTCTTATCAATATACGTCACTGTTGTTTCCTTTGATTTTTCATCTCTTAAAACTTTACAGTTTCGAAAAATGCATTGATCAAGAAACTGCTTTTTTGCCACAGTTAGTGTTACTGCCCTTGCTTGTTCTACAGATTTATTATGTTCATCAATTTCCCAATCATACCCAAACATACCAAACACAATCACCAGTTTTTCTTTGGGAACGATATTTAAAAAATCTTGCACCATAAGAGTAAAATCAGGAAAAGGGAAATTAGGTCCTGGATTGGCATTTGCTTTATGAAAATCATATGCCATAACAAAAACAATATCTAGATACTGCCGTAATACAGTTACATCGTATGGCCGGAGTTTAAAAAACGTATCGCCGAAAAACATCATGGAAAATGTGAGATTTTCTTTTTTTGCTGCTTTAGAAAATTCCTCAACAAAACTATTCATCTGCTCAGTAACAGAGGCGAAAGGAAGACTGCTAATTTCAAGATCCAAAACTATTCCTTCAAAATTATATTGCTTTGCAATTGCAATTGACTCGTCAATTATTTTTTTTTTGTCTTGGTTTGTCTTTGAGTATTGGGAAGCTCATATTCTGATCAATCATGCGAAGTGTTAACAATGTATCTCGCCCTTCTGAAATAGCCTCAAATCGTGCCAACCCCATGTATCCTGGTTCTTCTTTGTCAATTCCATCACTACCTGGAGCAATACCAAAATAAACAAGCTCCTCCCCAAATGAGTCTGGAATCCTCTCTTGCGTCTGCCCCCAATATGGGACAAAAAGTAGTTTTGTTTCTTTGCTATTTGTTGCAGATAGTACATGAGCTTTTGTCGGAGCCGGATTTTCGGGTGCTGATTTTTTATCTTCTTTAAGATTGCTATTGAATACAACAAAACCAAGGGCCAAAACCAAAACTACAACTCCTAAAAGGATCCCTTTCATGCCCCCATTATACCATTTGACTCTCTCAAATATTATTGCTGCGCGGAGATGCGGCCGGTGAAGGTAGATTTAGCAAGCATGGCCGCAATAATATTTCGCGGCACTTCTTCGTAGTGGGAAGGCTCCATATAATAATTTGCTCTGCCCTGAGACATGCTTCGCAGCGTTGTGGCGTAACCCGAAAGTTCTGCCAGTGGTACCATGGCTAAAATAATCGTTGCTTTATGCCGCTCTTCTGTGCCTAAAATCTGTGCCCGCTTGGCTGATAAATCACCAATCACATCACCCATAAATTCAGAAGGTGTTGTCACCTCCACCTTCATGATTGGCTCAAGAAGGGTTATATCTGCTTTTTTGGTGGCAGCCTGCAAGGCTTGACTAGCAGCAATCTTAAAGGCAATATCAGAAGAGTCAACTTCGTGGAAACTACCATCGTAAAGCGTTACTGTCATATCAACCATAGGATAGCCAAGCAAAATCCCATTCTCCATAGTTTCTTTGACGCCTTTTTCAACAGAGCTAATAAACTCGGCAGGAATCGCCCCGCCTTTAATTGCATCAACAAATTCAAAACCCTCACCCCGTGGTTTTGGTTCAACGCGCAGGAAACAGTGACCATACTGCCCCCGTCCTCCGGATTGCCTAATATACTTTCCTTCTGCTTCGGCATTTCTACTGATTGTTTCTTTGTAAGCAACTTGCGGAGCGCCAACATTTGCCAACACATTAAATTCGCGTTTCATCCGATCAACCATAATCTCCAGCTGCAACTCTCCAACTCCAGAAATAATGGTTTGTCCTGTCTCGTGATTTGTTTTGACATGAAAGGTTGGATCCTCATCCATTAAACGCTTTAGTGAATATCCAAGTTTTTCTTGGTCTGACTTTGTCTTTGGCTCAATTGCTAAAGAGATAACTGGATCTGGGAAGGAAATTTTTTCCAAAACGATTGGTTTTGCCTCATCACAAAGGGTATCTCCAGTTGTAGTATCTTTTAACCCAACAACTGCTACAATTTCTCCGGCATATCCCTCTTTAATTTCTTCTCTTTGATTTGCATGCATTAAAAGCAGCCTGCCAACACGTTCGCGGATATTCTTTGTACTGTTATAAATATACGATCCAGCCTCGATTTTTCCTGAATATACTCGAAAATACGTCAGTTTTCCCACATGGGGATCATTTTGAATTTTAAATGCTAATCCTGCCAAGTGTTCTTGCGGCACAAGTTTTCTTACCTCCTCTTGATTTGTTTTTGGATGTATTCCCTTTACTTCTGCAAGGTCAACAGGGGAAGGAAGATAATCAACAACTGCATCAAGTAACGGTTGTACTCCTTTATTTCGAAGCGATGATCCTGCAAAAATTGGCACGAGCTTATAGGCAATAACAGCTTTCCGAAGCGCAATTTTGAGCTCTTCAACAGTTGGTTCTGTGCCAGAAAGATATTTTTCTAACAAGACATCGTCGGTCTCGGAAATTTTCTCAATCAGCTTGTTTCTGTATTCTTTAATCTGGACGTCCATTCCCTCTGGAATATCATCAGTTACTGTAAATTTTGCGCCTAGTTCCTCACCAGTCCAGACAATTGCTTTCATGGTAAGTAAATCAAAAATGCCCTTAAAATCTTGCTCACGCCCAATTGGTAAGACCATAATGGCCGGGTTTGCGCCAAGCCGATCTTCTATACTTTTAACAGTTGCTAAAAAGTCGGCTCCTAATTTATCCATTTTATTGACAAAGCAAAGACGAGGCACTTTATATTTATCTGCTTGGCGCCACACAGTTTCCGATTGTGACTGCACACCTTCTTCTGCATCTAAAACTGTGATGCCGCCATCCAAAACTCGAAGCGAACGTTCAACCTCTGCTGTAAAATCAACATGTCCTGGAGTATCGATAATATTGATTCTGTAATCTTTCCAAAATGCGGTTGTAGCTGCAGAAACAATAGTAATACCGCGCTCTCGCTCTTGTTCCATCCAGTCCATTTGAGTATTTCCTTCGTCAATGTCGCCGATTTTGTAGGTCTTGCCTGTGTAGTACAAAATGCGCTCGGTGGTGGTGGTTTTTCCAGCATCAATGTGAGCAATAATACCGATGTTTCTAATTTTATCTAATTCTGTAAGTCTTGATTTTTCGTCAGCCATAAATAATAAAAAAATTCGCTACCGAATTTGTCAAAATAGTATACCATACTTTTTATTTATGTGCTACAATGTGGCGCACATGGGGAAGATTTTTCTTTTTGTTATTTTGGCAACTATTGGCCTTTCCTCTGTACTTTTCTTAGCAAATTCTTCTGGGGAAAAAACATCTACTATTATCCCAACCATTCCTCCACCTGTCCCAACTCCAACCCCAACTATTCCACCAACACCAACAATTACGCCAAAACCCCCAGTAGCAACTATTAGTGCGCAGCAAATTATAGAAGATATGGCAACAAGAAGTGCAACGATTAAAACCACCAAAGGTGATATTACCCTTTCTTTTTTTGCTCGGGAAGCGCCAAATACTGTCTATAATTTTCTTTCAAAATCAACCAATGGCTTCTATAACAACCTTACCTTTCACAGAATAGAAGATTGGGTAGTGCAAGGTGGTGATCCAAGGGGAGATGGTACAGGAGGAAACAATATGATTGTTGAGTTCAACAACAAACCATTTGTTGCTGGATCTATAGGCGCTGCAAGTAGAAATGATGGCAAAACCCAAAACGACGCCCAGTTTTTTATTACCAAAAAAGAAGCAGTCTGGCTAAATGGTCAATATACAAACTTTGGCATTGTGAAAAAAGGCATGGATGTTGTCCAAAAACTCGAAATCAATGATAAGATCCTCGGAATAACTGTTGAATAATTCTCAACAAGATTATGTATACACCCCTTGTCCTTTTTTTGCTTGCAGTAACCCCTGCTTAATACTATCTTTTGCTCCAGGAATTGAAAGAATTTCTGCTGTCTCTTCAAGAGACTCAAGTTCTTCAGCACTGATTAAGGTTGCTTTCGGCTGCCCTTTAATAGTAATAACAAACCGCTGAAGGGTTTTATGTACCTTGTTTACAAGTTCTGGAAGATTCGCCCGAGCGTCTGATATCGCAACAACATTAGTCATATGGTTATATCGTACAAGATGTTGTACAACTTGTCAAGAAGATTTTTACCAACGGAAGTGGGAAAAGGCTTTGTTGGCTTCGGCCATGCGATGCACTGTGTCGCGTTTTTTAATGGCTGCACCTTGATTTTGGGTGGCATCCAAAAGTTCTGCTGCCAGTTTTTCTGAGAAGGTATGAAACTGCGTACTTGGTCTGTCTTTGGCGGCCTGGATTATCCAGCGAATTGCCAGCGATACTTTTCTGTCTCCTCGCACTTCCGCGGGCACTTGATAATTGGCTCCTCCCACTCGCCTTGCTTTAACCTCTTGTTTAGGGGCAACTATTTGCAGGGCTTTTTCAAACACATCCAGCGGACTATGCCCCTTTCCTTCGATTAAAGTAAGCGCTTGGTAAAAGGTTTTTTCTGCCACTGCTTTCTTGCCATCCCGCATTATTCGATTGACAAATTTTGCCACCAAACGATTCTTATATATCGGATCTAAAGATATTTCCCGTTTTTCTGTCTTTTTATGCCTCATAAGTTAAGGGGCTGCTGGTACGGCCACGTTTGGGGAGGCAGCCGTTCCGGCTACCACCTTGGGCGATGGCCCGCCTCCTCCCCGTTTTGTCCCGTATTTGCTTCTTGATCTTTTTCTACTCTCCACGCCCAAAAGGTCAAACTTTCCCCGCACAATGTGATATTTTACTCCTGGAAGATCCTTAACTCTGCCCCCACGAACCAGCACAATGCCGTGCTCTGAGAGCGAGTGGCCTATCCCCTGAATGTAGGCTGTAACCTCCATTCTATTTGAAAGCTTGACTCTAGCTACTTTTCTTAGAGCTGAGTTTGGTTTCTTTGGGGTCATTGTTTTAACTAAAGTTACCACCCCTCGTTTTTGAGGCGAAAGTATTGCTTTATATTTACGCTCTTTAGCATTGTACAAGCGCCGCAAAGCGGTGGAACGGGTTTTTTTCCCTTTTTTCTTTCTTCCTCTTTTGGCAAGCTGTGATAATGTCGGCATAGAATATGTATTATACCTCAACAGGAGGCGGGCCTTCAACTTCAACTTTCTCGGAGTCAACAGGAATAAGACGCCCGATAATAACATTTTCCTTCATTCCTAAAAGCTTATCTTCCCTTCCCTCAAGCGCCGCTTCTGTAAGCACCTTAGTGGTTTCCTGAAACGATGCTGCAGAAAGCCACGAGTCAGAAAAAAGCGATGCTTTCGTAACGCCCAAAATTACTCTTCTTCCTGTAGCCGGCTCTCCACCCTGAGCAATTACTTCAGCGTTTACTTCCTCAAATCGCGTCTTAGTAACAAAATCGCCCGGCACAAACGAGGTATCTCCGATTGTTTCAGCTATTATTTTGTCTGACATCTTGCGCAAAATTACCTCAAAGTGTTTATCATCAATGGTAATGCCCTGAGATTCGTATACCTTTTGAGCCTCATCAATAATGTGACGCTGCGTGTAGGTAAGCCCCTTCACTTTGAGCACCTCTTTTGGATCTAGATATCCTTGGGCAAATGGTGTTCCGGCAATAACCTCTTCATTATCGGAAACAAGAAGATTTGCCGCCAATGGCACAAAGTACTCTTTTTCCTCCACCGGCTTGATGCGCACGTTTCTTACTTTAATAACATATCCGTCCTCTCTTGTTTCAATAGTAATTTTCCCGGTAATTTCAGAGATGGGAGAAAAATTCTTGGGCGTTCGCATTTCAAAAAGCTCTTCTACCCTGGGCAGTCCTTGTGTCACATCCGACATGACCACACCTCCGAAATGACGAACCCGCATTGTCAGTTGAGTTCCCGGTTCTCCAATCGATTGAGCGGCAATAATACCTACCGGCACGCCCAGCTCAACTTTATTTCTCCTGGCAAAATCCCATCCATAGCAACGCGCACACACACCGTAAACCAGTTTGCAATGAAGAGCCGAGCAAACCACCACTTCATGGATGTCGTTTTTAATAAGTAAAGCTGCTTTCTCTTCTGTTATTTCTTCCCCAGATTCCAAAAGCATCTTTCTGGTTTTCTTTGATACCACACCTTTAGCCGCGGTTCTACCTACTATACGTATTGCAAACGAAGCCGTTCTATTATCGCTGTCTGAAATAAGGATTCCCTCGGTTGCCCCGCAATCTTCTTCCCGCACGATCACATCGTGAGCTACGTCCACCAGTCTTCGCGTCAGATATCCGGCGTTGGCTGTTTTTAGAGCCGAATCAGTCAATCCCTTTCTAGAACCACGGGCAGAAGCAACATACTCAAAAATAGACAGCCCACCACGGAAATTTGATTTAATAGGAAGCTCTACAATTTTGCCCAGCGGGTCTAAAATTAATCCTCTCATCGCGGATAACTGCTTTAATTGCTCTTTCCCCGCCCTGGCGCCTTCTGAGTCGATAATGGTTTTAATCATATTAGTCGATTGCAAGCTGTTCCAGGTTAGGTCAGCTATTTTATCGGTAGTCTTTAGCCACACATCGTTGGAGATTCGTTTTTTCTCTTCCATGGTAATAAGTCCTTTCTGATACTCCTGCTCTGTTTCTGATATCTTTTTCTCTGCTTGCGCAATCAGTCTGTCTTTGTCTTGCACCATCTGGTTATCGAAAACCGAAACAGAAATACCAGAAAGTGTGACCGCGATAAATCCAAGATTCTTTATGGCATCTATTAAATCCGCCGTTTCCTCGGGCGCGCATTGCGCTGACGCCTGGCGGATAATTCTGTTTATCCCCGATGCTTTTACTGCTTCGTTGATAAATCCAATTGTCTTGGGCAGTTGCTCGTAAAAGAGAAGTCTACCGATTGTTGTTTCCACAATTTCTGTTCTCTTCCCAGTTGACATGCGCACATTAATTGGTTCTCTAAGCCGTATTTTCTCCAGCGAGTAGGCAAGTATTGCTTCGTTTATTTCGGAAAATGTCGGTAAAACATCTTTGCGCAGTGTTTCGTCCAAAGAAGTCAGATAGAATATTCCTACAGCCATCTCTTTATTTGGTAGGGTAATCGGGCTGCCGTCTGCCGGCTTGAGAAGATTATTGCTGGACATCATCAGCTTTGCTGCTTCTTGTTGGGCCCTTTTGGAAAGCGGTATGTGTACTGCCATTTGATCTCCGTCAAAATCCGCGTTATACCCTGCGCAAACGCAAGGATGCAGCTGAATAGCAGCGCCCTCAATCAGTACCGGATAGAAAGCCTGGATACCAAGTTTATGCAGAGTGGGAGCCCGATTAAGCAACACCGGGTGATCTTTGGTTATTTCCTCCAAAATATCGAAGATCTGCGGCGGCCTCTTTTCGATATACCGCTTGGCAGACTTGATGTTGGGAGCCAGATTCCTCACAATAACCTCCCGTAACACAAACGGCTTAAACATCTCCAGCGCCATTTCTTTTGGCAACCCGCACTGTGATAGTTTAAGCTGAGGACCAACCACAATAACCGACCGCCCAGAGTAATCAACCCTTTTCCCCAGCAGGTTTTGCCGGAATCTTCCCTGTTTGCCCCGCAGCATGTCAGAAAGCGAACGAAGCGGCGCGGAAATTATTTGATTTCGCTGCGATGCGTCTATTAGCGAATCTACAGACTCCTGCAGCATCCGTTTTTCGTTTCGCAAAATGATCTCTGGCGCTCCCAAAAGCATCAGATGCTTAAGACGGCTGTTTCGATTAATAATTCTTCTGTAGAGATCGTTTAAGTCGGAGGTGGCAAAACGTCCTCCCACCAGTTGAACCATTGGGCGAAGATCTGGCGGAATAACAGGAAGCACGGTCATAATCATAGCCTGTGGCGCCACCTGAGCGTTTCGCATTGACTCGATAAGCCGCAGTCTTTTAATAACTTTTAAGTACTTAGCTCCTGTTGATTTTTCGGCTTCTTCACGAAGTACAGCAATAAGTTTGATAAGATCTATTTTCCCCAAAAGCGAGTGGAGTCCCTCTGCTCCCGTTTGGATCGTAAAAAAGACGGGAATATCATACTCAAGAAACTTAAAGTACTCATCCTCAGACAAAACGCTCCCCACTCTTAAACTTTTCAGGAGCTTGGTCAAAGCATCTGAAAACTCTGTTAGCTTAGCGCTTTCCTCCTCGAACTGTTTTTTAAGCGCGGCAATCTTTTGCCTCTTGATCAGCTCCAGCTCGGATACAATCAGTTCCCGTTGTTCGGGAATAGTCTTTTTTCCTTTTGTCTCTTTCTTTTTCTCTTCCGTCTCCTCCTCGATGCTTTTTACTTGCTCTTGCATATCTTTTTTCGCTTTTGCTCCCCGCTCTTCCATCATCTTGGCAAATTTGCTAAGTGCTTCTTCTTTTTTCTTATCGTCTATATGAATGATCAGATACGACGCGTAGTAAATGACTGATTCCAGACTCTTTTGTGGAATATCTAAAATAAGAGAAAGGGGGGAAGAAGGACCTTTAAAGAACCAAACATGCCCAACCGGACAGGCCAGAGAAATATGCCCTGTTCTCTCGCGACGTACCCTAGACAAGGTAACCTCTACACCGCATTTGTCGCAAACAATCCCTTTGTAGCGAATTCGCTTATATTTGCCACAGTAACACTCCCAATCTTTAGTTGGACCAAAAATCCGCTCGTCAAAGAGTCCGTCTTTTTCCGGCCGCAGCGTGCGATAGTTGATTGTTTCTGGCTTTATTACTTCTCCGTACGACCATGAAATAATATCGTTTTTATTCGCCAAAAGAATCTTCAGCGACTTAAAATCAACAATGGTTTGATCTTTTATTTTCTTATCTATTATCATGCTTGCCCTTTCTCCGCTACCGCGACATGAATCCCTGTCTCTTCCTCAACATCTGCTTTGACCTCTCCGCCTAATGTTTCTTGTAATTCTTTTGCTTCTTGCTCAACTTTTTGATCAACTGCTGGTGGCAATTGATGGCTTTGCACCATTACTCCAATCGGCACCACGTTAAGCGCCAGTGCCTGAAGTTCTTTAATAAGAACCTTAAATGATTCCGGAACCTTCGGTGTGGGAATATCAACCCCTTTAACAATTGCCTCAAAGGCTTTGGCGCGGCCTACAATATCGTCTGATTTTATGGTAAGCATTTCCTGCAGAGTGTAACGCGCCCGATGAGCCTCAAGAGCCCACACTTCCATTTCTCCTAAGCGCTGTCCTCCCATCTGAGCCTTTCCACCAAGCGGCTGCTGAGTAACAAGAGAATATGGACCGGTGGAACGGGCGTGCGTTTTGTCCTCCACCATATGGATTAACTTCATAATATATTCAATACCCACCACTACCGGATTTTCGTAAGGTTTACCTGTTCTGCCGTCATAGAGTATCGCCTTCCCGCTTATCGGCAAACCTGATTTCTCCAGTAAAGAAACAATTTTATCTTCACTAATATTTTCGAAGACAGGAACTGCCACTTTTATCCCTAAAGTTTTAGCTGCCCAGCCTAAATGCGCTTCCAAAAGCTGTCCTAAGTTCATACGGGCCAGAACTGAAATTGGAGAGATAACAATATCAACCGGTGTCCCATCCGAAAGATAAGGCATATCTCCCTGTGGCAAAATCTTGGAAATAACTCCTTTGTTTCCGTGTCGTCCGGCCAGTTTGTCTCCCACCACCACGTGACGAAACTGAGCCACTTCCACCAGAATTTTCCGCAATGTCCCGGGCTCCAGCTCATCACCATGCTTTCTATCAAGTATCTGCACGCTTATAACAGTACCCCGCTCGCCGTGGGGTATGCGAAGACTGGTGTCGCGCACCTCTCTGGCTTGCTCGCCAAAGATGGCTCTAAGCAGGCGCTCTTCGGCGGTCAGCTCTGTTTCTCCTTTGGGCGCGATTTTCCCAACCAAGATATCTCCCGGGCTAACCTCGCTTCCCACCACCACGATCCCGTCTTCGTCGAGATTCGCTAAATCTTCTTCCGACACGTTAGGAATGTCTTGTGTTGTTTCTTCGGGTCCAAGTTTTGTCTCCACCACGGACGCTTCGTACTTTTCGATGTGAATGGAGGAAAGAACATCCTGTTTCACTAAGCGGTCAGAAATAACAATAGCATCCTCGTATCCCAGCCCGTCGAGCGAACAATAGGCAATAAGCAAGTTTTGCCCAAGGGCCAGCTCTCCCGCGTCTGCTGCCGGCCCATCAATAAGTACCTGACCAGATTTTACCCTATCTCCACTCTCCACCCGGGCTTTTTGTGTGTATGATGTGGCCTGGGCTGTTCGCTTAAATGAATCAATCATAAATGTGGCTTTCTGTCCCCTTGTTCCTTCAAAAACAAGCTTGGTGGCATCAACAAAGTCTACCCTGCCATCAAACGGCGCCCTCACTACTCGCCCCATCACTTCAGCCACGGCTTTTTCCATGCCTGTACCAACAACTGGTGATTGTGGCTTAACCAGCGGCACTGCCTGACACTGCATGTGTGTTCCCATTAAAGCCCTATTTGCCTCATCATGAGCTACAAAAGGAATAAGCGAGGCAGCACTGCCTACCACCTGACGAGATATCACATCCACATAATTTATTTTCTCTTTATCGACCTCTAAAAATTCGCCATTGTAACGCGCGGGGACTCTGCTTTCGGTAATATAACCATGCTCATCAACCGCCATCGCATGTGTTATATAATATTTTCGCTCGTCTTCGGCATCCAAGTAGACAATTTCATCTGTGGCTTTTATCACTTTTTTGTCGCCTTT
This sequence comes from Candidatus Levyibacteriota bacterium, assembly GCA_016182425.1. Taxonomy (GTDB): domain Bacteria; phylum Patescibacteriota; class Microgenomatia; order Levybacterales; family UBA12049; genus JACPGP01. The sequence continues at coordinate 23,460 of JACPGP010000030.1, read as the reverse complement.
TATCTGGGTAATAATTTTTCTGTACGGAGCCTCCAAAAACCCGTACTCGTTGACCCGGGCATACGACGCCACGTAGGTTACCAAGCCGATGTTTGGTCCTTCGGGAGAGCGAATCGGACAAATTCTACTGTATTGAGAACTATTGATGTCTCGAATAGAAAATGACGCCCGTTCCCGTGATATACCGCCCGTTCCCATCACGGTCAGCCTGTTGAGATTGTCGATTTCTGAGAGCGGATTGGTTTGATCCAAAATCGTAGAAAGTTGCGACGTCCGGAAGAATTCGTTGATCGAGGCCATGATGGGTCGGGCGTTAATAAGACTGGAGATAACCACAGGCACGTCTGGCTGAATCAGGCTCATTCGTTCTTTAATGCTGCGCTCAAGACGAAGCATTCCCACACGAAATGCAGTGGTGGCGACCAGTTCGCCCACTCTTCGCACGCGTCTATTGGCCAGACTGTCGATATCATCAACGTTGCCCATTCCCTGGGTAAGCAGAATAAGATAGCTTATCGTGCCAATAATATCATCAGCCGAAAGCGAACGCTCCTGTGAGAGAAAAAAACCGGGAACTTCTTTAAGCTTTTTATTAAGCTTGTATCTTCCCACCTTACCAATATCATAACGTCTGCTATTAAAAAACAGCCCGCGAAAGTTTTCTCTTACTTTATCCAAAACGACCGGCTCTCCCGGGTGCATCTTGCGGAAAATCTCCATCAGCGCCTCTTGCTCGGTTGCTGTTTCATCTTTGATGATAGTATTTTTTACAAAACCATTTTTGTCGTATTCAGAAACTGCCTTAAACTTGTCTTGTATCTGCTCGTTTGAAGAAAGGCCTATTGCCCGCAAGAATGTACTCATCAAAAATTTTCTTCTCCTGTCGATTTTTACTGTAATCGTATCATGCCTGGTGGTCACGAATTCCAACCATGAGCCATGGGATGGCCGTATCTCGGCCATGTAGAGAGTTTTCCCTGTCACCGCGTCGGAGAGGGCAGTAAAAAATGCGCCCGGAGATCGCACGAGCTGATTTACCACAGCCCGCTCAATACCATTAACAATAAATGTTCCTCGTTCTGTCATTTGGGGGATATCGCCTAAAAACACTTCTTGCGTTTGGCTTTTGCCGGTCTTTTTATTGGTGAGGGTGGCTTTGACATACAACGGTGAGTCAAATGTTGTTCCTTTAATAAGTGCTACCTGCGGAGTTGTGGAAGTTTTACCAAAACGGTATTCTCCCAGATGTAAACTCCAATTCTTTTCTGTAAAATCATCTATCGGGGATACTTCATTGAGTATTTCGCCAATTGCTTCTTGGGTAAACCATCTATAAGATTCTTTCTGGATATTAAGAAGGTCGAGTTTGGGAAGGTAAGCATACGATCTTCCCCAATTCTGTCTAATATTTTCGTCTGTATTGTGCTTTGGCATTTGAAGTTCCGGCAGGCCTATTCTCTCTTAATACAACAAAAAAAGCAGCTGGGTAAGCTACCCTCCTATTTTTTTCTTGATGAGAGCTTTATTTGTATACCATAAACGCAAATGGTCTGTCAATAACCTATAGTAGAATACTGTTAAACATTCTTTCTATTTCTCTGTTATTATTGTTATACTATAACAGAGTTGTTTTATTGTTTCTTTTAACCTATGTTAGAACCAGGCGATCATGGAAAACAAGAAAACCCTCAGGCTCCTAAACCAATAGGAGAAATTATCGCTTTTCTTAGACGTCCAGCGTTTCATCCAGAAAAGACTTTTTATGAGCACGAAGTGTTAGGAGAAATTAAACCAGATGATATAAGAAACCTTCTTTTACTTCCTTTTGAAGTTGCCTTAACTGAAAAAAATAATAGAGTAATATTGTCAACAGGAACACAGGATGATATTGGCGATGACCCCGATCTACTTAGTAGGATGAGACATTCAAGATTATATCTTCATACACATCCCCCTCTTGGTGAGAAAAGACGAGGAGCAAATGCTCCTTCATTTTCTGATGCAATTGTAGCTACCTATTCTGGTACAACTACCCCTCAAATAGTTGCGCATGAAGAAGGAATGATGTTGTATCAAGGACCATCGTTTGATCCTATTACAAAACAACCATTTGATAGCTCATTACAGGACACAAGAGACCTTGTATTTAAATTTGGTGAAGCAAACGGTCTTGATATATTTGAATATGGATTAGATCCAAAATTAGTAAATCCTATGACATTGCCCTTTCAAGAAGTTGCTCCAATTACGAGAAGATTTACAGAGGAAGCAAAAATGATTAGGAAAGAAGCCTCATGGGGCGATGAGGAAGGTATAGCAGAGCTGATGAAATTTGTAAATCTTAAAACATAAATACATGCTGACGGCGAGGGAAATTACATGCTTGCGTTTGGATCACCAAGAAGAACTTGATATTTTTTATTGATCCATAAATAAGGTGCGGCATCTTTTTGTGCAGATATTGCTCTGGTAGAAAGCATATAAGAAAAATTACGAGCCATAGATTCCTGTGATTTTCTGTACGCATCTTTTGCCGTATTCCCTTTAAGGAAAGACATAGGAACTAAATTTGAAGGAGTAATAAACAATTTGGCAATATCATCTTGTAACGGATGGCTAACACTTGCATGGGAATAACAAATTGTATACTTCTTTTTATAACCAATAAAAACAAGTGTTTTATTTTTTATACACAATTCACCTAAATTTTCTGCGGCATTACAACTTCTCGCATACACAATCTTTTTTTCAAGTAATTTTTCGTTTTTATTAACTGCCACTAGTGGTTCATTGTTATAACCCGTTATAACATCTTCGTTTCCATGTCCATTAAAAAATACAAGAACAGGCTCATTCTTAATCATGTAACTCGTAAACGTTTTCTCATTTGCTCTCTTGCCTGATAGATCCAATACTTTTATATTTTTCTTGTTTGCTAAATGTATCACATGTTCACTCCATTGAAATAAATATGTGGTTATAAGGTCGTGGTCGGGTCGTGTAATAAGAATTGCTTTACTCATTTAGGAGGATTGATAAATTGCCCCTGATGCCATATCCCGCAAATACTCCATTTGTATTTCCATTATTTCTTTACCAACTTCATTTCCTATTTTTACATTTTTTATTATTTCCGTTTTTGTATACTCTATTGAACCAATTGCAATTCTTAAATCATCAGAAGCAGCCATAATTCGTGCCAATACGAGATTCTTAATATCCTCTTGTATTTGTTTATTATTCTTACTCACTTTATAATCCCTAATGTAACTAATTTTTCTAAAATTTCTTGCCCTTTATCAGTATTATTTTCAATTTCAATTCTTGCTGCATTCCAAGTGAGTGGCTCGTTATCAACAACCACTACAATCTCTGCTCTTTGATTGAGGGGCAAATTAGCATATATTTGGAGGAATTTTGTTTGGAGATTCATAGGTTCTTTCTATCTAACTGGATTATAAGGCAAGAGAGATAAAAAATACAAGATACTCTCTAGTACAGAAGCTTCGTGCTATAATAGAATCTGGAATGACAGCTAAAAATATTGTTGATTTATATATATCTTTTTTTAAGGATAAAAAACACAAACAAATCCCCAACGCTTCTCTCGTTCCCGAAAACGATCCAACGACTCTTTTTACCAGCTCTGGTATGCAGCCTCTTGTTCCCTACCTTTTAGGTGAGGAACACCCGCAGGGAAAACGATTGGTTAACGTCCAAAATTGCTTTCGGGCACAAGATATTGATGAAATTGGCGACAATCGCCACACTACATTTTTTCGCATGCTGGGCAATTGGTCTTTAGGTGGTTATTTTAAAAAAGAACAACTCCCTTGGATGTATGAGTTCCTAACAAAAGATTTGGGACTTCCAAAGGAAAAATTGTACATAACTGTTTTTGATGGATATAAAGAAATACAAAAAGATAATGAGTCGGTAAAAATTTGGGAAGAAATTTTTAAGGAAAATAACATAGATCCAAAAGGAAGAATTTTTTACTATGGTGCTGATAAAAATTGGTGGTCACGTGCGGGTACACCAGATAAAATGCCTGTAAACGAACCTGGAGGACCAAGCAGCGAAGTTTTTTTTGATTTTCAAACGCCGCATGACACAAGATTTGGAAAAAAATGTCATCTTAATTGTGATTGTGGAAGATATATTGAAATTTGCAATAGCGTTTTTATGGAATATAAAAAGTCAACTGACGACAGCTTAAAACCACTTTCAAAAAAGAATGTAGATTTTGGAGGAGGGTTAGAAAGACTTTTGGCTGCCGTTGAAAACAAACAAGATATCTTCCAAACAAGTTTGTTTAATCCAATAATAAAAGCCATCGAAATACAAACTGCCAAAAAGTATACAACCCATGCAAAAGAAATGCGTATTATTGCCGACCATTTTATCTCGGCTGCCTTTATGATTGCAAACGGCGTTACGCCTTCCAATAAAGAACAAGGATATATTTTAAGACGTTTAATAAGACGCGCTTCTGATAATCTAGGAAGTGATAACATCTACTCAATTCTTGACTCAATCATTGGAACATATAAAGAAACAGACCCTCAGCTAATCGAAAATTATGAATTCATAAAAAATACTCTCTATGAGGAATTACAAAAATATACTAAGTTATTAATTGATGTCACACAATTTATAAAAAGTAGATACAAAAAAACTGGCGATGAATTGAAAGGCCAAATTGAGATATCAGCTAGAGATGCATTTGAAATCTATACAACTCATGGACTTTCCCCGACCCAAATAAAAAGCTTGGGACTTCTATTTAATGAACAAGAATTTGCAGAGAAAATGAAAGAACATCAAAATATTTCAAGAGCTGGAGCTAATAAGAAATTTGCTGGGGGCTTAGCAGACCATAGCGAAAAAACAATTATGGGGCATACGGCAACTCATCTTTTGCATCAGGCTATCCGTGATGTGCTTGGTAGTAAAATCCACCAAACAGGTTCAAATATTACAACGGAGAGGCTTCGTTTTGACTTCAATTATGATAAAAAATTGACCGATGAACAATTAAGACGTGTTGAGGATATTGTGAATGAAAAAATAAAAGAAAACCTGCCGGTACATTTTGAAATCATGCCGCTTACAGAAGCAAAAAACTTAGGGGCAATCGGACTCTTTGACGAAAAGTATCAAGACAACGTGAAAGTCTATTTTATAGGAAATAAAAAGCCATACTCGGCCGAATTTTGCGGAGGACCGCACGTTGATTTTACAACGAAGCTAAAACAGGTTAGAATAATAAAGCAAGAAAATATCGGACACGGACAGAGGCGGCTATACGCAATGGTGGGGTAATATGAATTTGCCTTTTTTGAGGAAAAAAGAAGAAAAAGAATATTTTTTAACCCTCCTCTTGCGGGACGAAAAAGTCACGGCTGTAATTTTTGAGAAAATCACCGGCGTAGTACGGATTATCGGGAAAAAAGAAGCATACGTCAATAATCTGGAAACGGCTACCCTAGAGGAGTGGCTGGAGGTCTTGGACAAAGCTATCTCTGGGGCAGAAAGCGCCTTACCAGAGGGCATCGAAACCCAAGAAACAATTTTTGGTATAAAAGAAAACTGGGTAGAAGAAACAAAAATCAAAAAAGAATACTTGATAAAATTAAAAAAAACCAGCGATGCCCTTGGTCTTATCCCCATAGGCTTTTTAATAATTAACGAGGCGATTGCGCACCTTCTTCAGCAAGAAGAGGGCGCGCCGGTTTCGGGAATCCTAGTGGAAATCGGGCAAAAAAACATTATTGTTTCGCTCCTTCGCGCGGGAAGAATCATTGAAGCAAAACGGACAAAAATAGAGGATGATGCAGCCAAAATTACCGACCGCCTACTGCATCACTTTACCAGCTACGAAGTGCTCCCATCAAGAATTATCGTTCTATCAGATAAAGATGATAACGAAACACTTTCGCAAACATTTATTGGACACTCCTGGAGCAAAAGTCTTCCATTTCTCCACGTCCCGCAGATTACACTTTTACCAAAGGGTTTTGACATTAGAGCAATCCTTTTTGGAGCGGCATCACAGATGGGACTGGAGATGCTGCCCCAGGAAAAAAATGCCACCGAAGAAGAACTCTCTACAGAAGAAAACGCGCCCACACCACAACCACAAGAAGAAGAAAAAGAAGAAGAATTTGGTTTTATTAAAGAAGAAGATATTAAAAAAACATCTGGTAAAGCAGACTCTCTCAAAATTCACTACGCTACCAAACAACATCAAAAACTGATTACGACAATTTGGAAAATGGTTTTTTCTGCCGCAAAAAAAATATTCGCGGCTGTCCGCTTGCTCCGATTCCCCACCTTTACCAGGTCTTATGACCAGCCGCCAAGGAAAAAAATCCTTCTTTTTATACCTCCCGCTCTAGTTTTTCTGGCTATTGTTATTCTTCTTTCTTACGTTTTCTTCCTTAAAGCAACTATCACCTTGGTCGTTAAACCCGAAGTCATCGAGCAAAAACAGGCTGTGACATTTTCAAGTGTCACCCCAACAGATGTGGGGAAAAAGATTATTGCCGCGCAAATAGTGAACGTTGAGGAAGAAGGAAAAATAACAAAACCTGCCACAGGCAAAAAAGACTTAGGAGAAAAAGCCAAAGGTAATATCACAATTTACAGCAACCTGACAAATGAACAAACATTTTCTAAAGGAACCGTGCTGACAGCCACCAACAAACTGGAGTTTCTGTTGGATCAGACAGTGAAAGTGGCATCTGTATCAGGCGCCAGCGATGGACAAAAAACTGTCAAAGCGGCGGTTATTGCTAAAGATATTGGCAAGGAGTTTAATTTACCATCGGGCGTCAAATTTACTCTATCCTCGTTTAATGCCGCATCGGTAGAAGCGAAAAATGAAGAGGCATTTTCGGGTGGAACAAAAAAGGAAGTCAGCGTTGTTTCCAAAAAAGACGTTGAGGATGCCGTGTCTGAACTAACAAAACAGCTTGAGGAAAAAGCCAAAAAAGATCTGGAGGGAAAAATTGACTCTAAAACCAAACTTTTTCCTCTTATTACCAATGCCAAGTTTTCTCAAAAAAATATCAGCAATAAAATAGACGAAGAGGCAAAATCATTTACTCTTGCAGGAAGCGTCACCTACGAGAATCTTTCCTACCAAGAGAACGATCTTAGGAAGCTGGCCAAAGATCTCTTAAAAGAAAAGGGTAACCGCTTGGGCGTGTTAGATGACATTTCCTATCAGGTGGAAAACGAGCAGAAGAAAAATGACGGTGAGGCAACAGGTATTATCCGAGCACAAACATTTTTATTGCCTAAATTTGAGAAGGAAAAAATCGGAAAACAAGTCGAGGGGAAATCTTTCGACGATGCCCAAAACACGCTTAAAAGGCTGCCCCAGGTCGTCAGCGCGCGGATAAAACTTTCGCCGAATCTCCCACTTCTGCCAAAACTTCTTCCTAAACTATCGCGTAATATAACTATTATCGTTGAAAAAGAATGACTGCCTACTATTATAAAAGGGGTGGGGGCGCAAATCGCCGCTTCCTCTTTCGCATCTTAGCGCTGGTGCTTGTTATCTTGGGAATAAGCATGGCAGGCTACGTATCGTTTCCTCTTTTTTCCTGGCACATTTATTTTGATCCGGTATTTGCCTCGCAAGATATTACCGCGCCAATTCCAAAAACCACCATAGTCACCGAAGAAACTATTAAAAGCCTTAAGTTTTGGGCATCGCAAATGGCAAACGGCGTTGATTACAAAGATGCCCAAAACTGGTTTCCTTCCTATCAAAATAAAGAAAGTAACCAATCAGCCATAAAAGTAGAGCGGTATAATTTATCTATCCCCGCCTTGGGAATTAAAGAAGCTATAGTCTCAACAACCGATTATGATTTGAACCATCATCTAGTACACTACCCGGGAACAAGCCTGCCTCCTCAAAACGGCAATGCGGTTATCTTTGGACACTCCACACTTCCTCAACTTTTTAATCCCAACGACTACGCCACGATTTTTGCAAATGCCTATAAACTAAGAATAAATGACGAGATTATCGCCACTTTGGAGGGTGTCTCGTATCGATACAAGGTAAAAACCATTTTTGTGGTTGATCCTACCGACACATCTGTTTTTTCGCAAAATTTTGATGGTTCGTATCTTACCCTGGTTACTTGTACCCCTCCCGGCACCACTTGGAAACGACTCATTATCAGAGGAAGGCTGGTGCCGATTTAACTTAATCATTATGGACGAAAAAGAAATTGCCATCGATGCGATTAGAAAAAAACTGGTCGGAAAAAAACTTACCTACCAAGAAATCTACGCGATTATGGATGAAATCGCCAGGAATAGATTAGGTGATATTTTAACTACTTATTTTGCCGCGTCCGGATATGCCAAGGGTTTTACAAATGACGAAATATATTTTTTGACCAAAGCTATGGTAGAAACAGGGCAAAAACTAAAGTTTCGTGGCTTAGTTGCGGACAAGCATTCAATAGGAGGCATGCCGGGAACACGCACCACGCTGATTGTGGTACCTATTGTAGCAGCAGCCGGTTTTACTATTCCCAAAAGCTCGTCCCGCGCCATCACTACGCCCAGTGGCACAGCAGATACCATGGAAACACTGGCGCCGGTGATATTTGAGAAGAAAAAAATTTACGATATAGTGAAAAAAACTAAAGGGTGCATTGTGTGGGGCGGCAGTTTTCGTATCGCGCCAGCTGACGATGTGATGATTAAAGTCGAGGAGCCTCTGCTTTTTGAAAGCTATGATAAAATCTTAGTTTCCATTATGGCAAAAAAGGTAGCTTTTGGTTCAACGCATGTTATTATTGACCTTCCTTATGGCCCAACTGTCAAGGTACATAGGTTAAGCGACGCTGAGATCATCAAGAGTAAATTTGAGCAGCTTGCCAAACGCTTTGGCATAAAAATTCGCGTGCTGATTAATGCGGTTGAAGAGCCTGCTGGAAATGGCGTTGGGCCTGTGCTTGAAGCAAAAGATGGACTTAAGGTATTGGAGCAAAAAGCAGACAGACCGCTTGAACTTGAGAAAAAAAGTCTTTATCTGGCAAGTAATCTTCTTGAGCTTTGTCTTAATGACGCTCCAAAAACAAAAATAGAGCAGATTAAAAAAACCTACAAAAACTGCGCTGTTTGGGCAGAGCGTATTTTACAAAGTGGCGGTGCTTGGCAAAAAATGCGCGAGATCATCAAAGAGCAGGGCGGAAATCCCCATATCACAAGCGACGATCTATGTGCTGGAAAATTTACTTACGAACAACGGGCCACCAATCATAAAACAGTCAAAAAAATTCATAATAAAAATATCACCATGGTTGCCAAAATCCTGGGAAGCCCAATGCAAAAAGGAGCCGGCATTTTTTTTCATAAGAAAATTGGCGAGCAGGTAAAAAAGGATGAGCTGCTCTATACACTTTACAGCGAAACCGTGTATAATCTGCAGGAGGCAAAAGATTCGCTTCGGCAATTTCCGATTCTTGAGCTCTCATAAGGAAACATGAAAAAAATAACTATTGTGTTTGGTATTATCATACTAGCTTTTGCGGCCCTGGCTTTTTGGTGGAAAAACGGGTTGTCTTCGGTAAATCCAAACGATACCAAAACACGCATCTTTGTGGTTGAAAAAGGTGCTGGAGTACGAGAAATTGCCAATAAATTAAAAAAAGAAAACCTCATCAGCGATCCCGTCATCTTTTTCTTACTAGTTAAAAAAGAAGGATTTGATGGCAAAATTCAAGCAGGAGATTTTCGTCTCTCACCTTCTATGACAACAAGAGAAATTGCAGAAAATTTAACACATGGAACCATTGATGTATGGGTCACTATCCCCGAAGGAAAACGAGCAGAAGAAATAGCAGATATCTTAAAAGAAAAAATTCCTTCCTTTCAAGAATCATGGAGGCAAGAACTTGTAAAACATGAGGGATATCTTTTTCCAGATACTTATCTTATTCCCAAAAATGCTGATATTAATTTGATTGTTAATATTATGAAAAACAATTTCGAAAAACAATACGTCCAAATTCAAACACGAAAAAATGGTTTTACAAAAAATGATATTGTCATTATTGCTTCCCTGGTTGAACGCGAAGCAAAACACAGTCAAGATAGATTACTGGTGGCATCAGTTATTACCAATAGACTAAACATTGGCATGAAGCTTGATATAGATGCCACAATTCAATATGCTCTTGGGTATCAGCAAACGGAAAAATCATGGTGGAAAAAAGCATTAACTAGAGAGGATATTGATTTTAATTCCCCATACAATACATATAGAAACCCTAGCCTTCCACCAACCCCTATTGCCAATCCAGGACTAGCCGCGTTAAACGCGGCAGCAAATCCAGCAAAAACTAACTATCTCTATTACCTGTCAGACAAACAAGGAAACAATCACTATGCGAAAGATCGGGAAGAACACGACGCCAACATTATCAAATACGGACTTTAACTCTTTTTGGGAATGCCTTTGAAGAGGCGGCGGGGAGATTCTTCGCTTTTTGATTCTGCTGGAGGAGTATCCTCTTGCTCCAAAGCCTCGTCCTCGACAAGATCTTCCAGTTCGGCAATGCCTTCCAAACCCTCTTCTGTAATTGTTTTTAAGAGTTTTTTACCTTTTTTTGTTCCCAGTAAAAAGACGACACCACCGCCAATAATTATTCCCAAAAGAAATCCGTGAGAAAATCCACCGCCGTTATTATTGCTATTCATTGTGTTTCTCCTTTTTCTTACGTTTAAGTAAGCCTGCAATAAGCGCTCCTGTTTTAACACCCGTGGCCAGACTAGACATAGTTGCTATCGGCCCAGACACGCTCTTAGTAATTACTCCTGCATCATCAAGTACCTTATTTGCCTTTGAAACTGTTTGCCGCAATTCTCGTAAGATAAAAAACACCTGAATTCCTAACACTAAAACGAGAATCGTTAAAACGAGAAGTACAAAAAGTAAAACCACCTGGGCAGTATCGATCATATACTACTAAGTTAGCATCAAATGACTTCCCGTGTCAAGAAGTTTTTGGAATAGTTTACAGAGATAAAAAATTAGTATATACTGATGCCATGAAAACGAAAATCTCTATGATGGACATATTTAAAAATCCTCGTTACCGAGGAAAACATGTCATTTTAGCAGCAGGACGTGTGTATACCGCAAAAACTGGAGAGGGTGCTTCTGAAATCCTCAAAAAAATTAGGGAAAAATATCCTCATGTTACACCAGAAGTAGCCTATCTCCCCAAAGCCCATTCACTTATTTTATGGATGTAAAATTTTCCTTCGAGAACGTTGGGAAAAGTTTTTTTGGCAATGTCAAAAGACCAGTAGCCAAAGTTTCATTCAAGTCTGCAAAAGAGAATATTTGGACAGATACATGGATGGTAGTTGATACGGGAGCTGATTTTACTATCTTGCCAGCGTATCTCTCAAAAGATTTAGGTATATCATTTGAACAAGATTGCGTGAAAGACACAACGGTTGGCATTGGAGGAGAACAAAGTATATATCTTTGTAAATCAAAAATCAAAGCCAGAATTGGACCCTTTGAAAGAGATGTCCCGATTGCCTTTTTCGATACAAATGAGGTTCCTGCTTTACTTGGAAGATTGGGTTTTTTAGAAACATTTGATACAACCTTTCTCAAAACCCACGTTGTGGTATTTAAGAACTAAAATCCCAAGGTGTCAATAGGATTCCACCTCTAAGGTGGAAAATATACTTTTTGGTACTCTTCTTTAGTGTAGGTTATTAACTTGGTTTTACTTCGATCTGCCGCTTAATGACTGTTTCTTTGCCAAAACGACTGACCGCTTTTATGGTAATTATCTCTTTGCCGGGGAAGACACTTATGGTTTTTCTGAAAGTGCCGTTTTCGTCAACGGATACGGGTACATTATTAACGTAGACTGTCACACTGGAATCTGTTTCTCCAGAAACCTCTACCTCTTTTGTCGTAAAAACTTGGTTGTTTTTAGGAGAAGACAGGCTTAACGGAGGATTGATAATCGCAAATTTATACTGGAAGAAAATGTAGGTGATAAGGCCCAAAAAGAAGAACAGATAAACAATAACCGCGGGCTTTAGGAAAAACTGTTTGGTAGGAATTTCTTCTTTGGCAAAGCTCTCAGGTAACACGCCATATATTTTTTTCTCGTCAAATTCCCGCCGAAAAAGAGCCAGCATCTCCTTTTGAGGCAACCCCAAAAAAACGCAGTAGTTTCTGACAAAGCCCTGCGCGTAGGCGGGGGAGGGAAGCTTTTTATAATCTCCTTTTTCGATTGCCGAAAGAAACGAGAAACGAATTTTCGTTGCTTTTACAACATCGTCAAGAGTAAATCCCTTTCTTATACGTTCTTCTCGCAGTTTTTGTCCAAGACGAATCATTGCTGATCATGCATTCCTGCAATAAACTCTTCCGCATTTCTAACCAGCACATCACGAGGTTTTGATCCCTCTCCGTGACCAACAATACCTGCTGCTTCAAGCTGGTCTAATATTCGAGCCGCACGCGCATACCCAACAGAGAGTCTTCGCTGCAAAAGCGAGGCCGACGCCCGATCATACTGACAAACTACTCGGATGGCCTCCTCAAATAACGTATCCTTCCCATCCGCTGTCCCACTTGACGCCGCTCCTTTTTTGAGCGGCAGCACTTGCGATGTTACCTCCTCTGTATATTCTACTACCGGCGACTTTGACTTAAGGTAATCAACCAGCCTTCTTACCTCTTTGTCCGAAACAAACGTTCCTTGAATACGAGTGGGTTTGGCCTGATCGGGTGGAATATAAAGCATATCCCCCCGGCCAAGCAGTTTCTCGGCTCCCGGGGTATCTATGATAACCCGCGAGTCAATCATCGAGGAAACATTAAAAGCAATTCTGCAGGGGATGTTTGCCTTAATAAGCCCTGTAATAACATCAACAGACGGCCTCTGTGTAGCAACTATCAGGTGGATGCCCGTGGCTCTGGCCATCTGCGCCAGCCGCGCAATAGCATCTTCAACTTCCACAGGTGCATAGGCCATCAGATCGGCCAACTCGTCAACAAGTATTAAAATGTATGGCAGGGCCTGAAAACCGGAGAGCTCGTTATAAGCATCGATATTGCGCACCCCTCGTTCGGCAAACAGTTTATACCGCCGGTCCATTTCTCCCATGGCCCAGCGCAGAGACGAAAGAATTTTCTCCACTTCCACAATCACCGGAGTTAGAAGATGCGGTATGCCGTTGTAGCCTGTTAACTCCACCCGTTTAGGATCAATCAGGATTAGCTTTATTTCAGAAGGTGACGCCCGAAAAAGAAAAGAGGAGATAAACGAGTTCATCATAACCGACTTTCCAGAACCAGTGGTTCCGGCAATTAGGACGTGGGGCATTTTGGCGATATCGGCCACCATGGGATTACCAGACACATCAAGTCCCAATGCCACGGTCAGTTTTGACTTACTTTTTTGCATGGCACTTGAGGATAGCATAGTCTTTAAGGTCACTACCTCCAAAGATCTATTGGGAATCTCTATGCCAACGAGATTTCGTCCCGGGATGGGCGCTTCGATACGAATCTGCCCTGTGGGAGCCTCTGTGGCCAGAGCCAAATCGTTGGAAAGAGAGGTAATTTTTGAAACTTTTGTACCCAGGGCAATCTCTAAGGCATACTGCGTCACCGCTGGTCCCACATTGACTTCCACTACCCGTGCACCAATGCCAAAACTCTGCAAGGTCTTCTCGATAACCGAAGCCACTTTTTTAACATCTCCCGTATCTGCTTTTTGCCCAGAGCTATCGGAAAGTAAAGATAAAGCAGGATACTCCCAAATACCATCTTTGAGCAACTGGTTTGCTACCAAGGTATCAGCCAGAATTACCGGCTCCTTCTTTACCACGGCAGGGACTGGTGACTCGCGCTGAGGCACCCCTTTTATGGAGAGTTGCTTATTACGAAGCACAAATGGTTTATTATCGGTCTTAAAAAACGACAGGAGATTTCTAGGAAACAATCGGCGCAAAGTACGAAGAGCAAGGCCGCCAAATTGAACCATCTCGTCAACCGAAGTGTCAAAAAATACGACAATTCCCACCAAAATCCCCATCAGAAAAACAGTGTAACTACCAACATCTGTCAATATCGAAGATATCAAAAGAAAGAGCGTTGTACCAAAAGCGCCGCTTTTGGTGACGGCCGAGAGCCCAACAAAAAAAAGAAAAAATCCAATAGCAATGTTGGGGCGCGACAAAAACATATGCAATCGAAAAAGAAGAAAGGAAAAAAAAATAAGCATCAGCGGAAAAAAAAACGCTACGCTGCCAAAATAATATCTAAGAGTTGTATTAAAAACCGCAAACGACTCATCACTTCTTAAAAACGACAGTAACAACAACACACCGCTAAAAAACAGGAAAAAAGCCAAAATAGTGTAAACCGTTTCTCTACGTAGCTTGAATCGAATCAGCCGTCTTCTCCTATAGGAATGTCGTCTTCTTCTCATATGCTTATTTATATCATATTTTTACGCTTCGATCACCACGGGGAACACTAAGGGGCGACGGCGCAGGTCCTTAAAAATTCGCCGTTCTGCTACTTCACCAATCAATTTCCTAATATGCACCCAATTGGTCACGCGGCCCTTTCTTCCTTTAAGTACCGCCTGAATGTCTTTAAGTAATCTGATATTTAGCTGCTTCATATTACTAATGGTAAAACCTCGGATAATAATATCTGCTCCAGAAGTAAGCTGTCCACTAGCGGAGTCTACTTCGCAAAGCACAATCACAATGCCACCTTCTGAGAGTTTCTGTCTGTCGCGCAAGACAAAACTTTCCACTTCTTCGCCGCTTATCTCGTCAACGTAGACATTTTTTACCGAAATTATTCTACCGACTCGCACAGTATCTTGGGAAAAGATTACTTCTTGCCCGTCCTCCAAAAGAAGAATGTCTGATTTTTTATACCCCAGGTTAATGGCCAAGTTTCGATAGGCTGCCATTTGGCGAAACGCTCCGCCAATAGGAAGTAAAAATTGGGGCCGAACCAGAGAGATTAGCTGTCCTAATTCTTCTTGAGACCCGTGTCCAGAAACGTGAAAATCCCGGCTGAGGGTAGTATACACCACCCGTGCTCCTTTTTTGACCAGTGTATCGATAAGCTCATATACTAAAACCTCGTTGCCGGGAATTGGATCCGCCGAGAAAATAACCGTATCTCGCTCTGTTATTCTTACTTCTCTGTGTTCGTTGTTGGCAATTCGTGCCATCGCCGATTCTTCCTGTCCTTGTGATCCGGCGACAATAAGGGTTAGTTTGTGGTCGGGATACTGTTTTATTTGATCAAGCGTCACCTCAAGATGGGAAGATAGCTTTATATACCCAAGTTTACTTGCCACTTCTTTTGTTTTTATCAGCGACCTGCCGACAAAACAAACGCGTCTTCCCACCTTTTCTGATGCTTGTATAATCTGATTAAGCCTGGCAATGTGCGACGAGTAGGTAGTCACAATAAATTTTCCTTGGCATTGCTCTATTTCTTTGACCAGACTATTTTTTATGCCAATTTCCGAAGCGCTGCGGCCGGAGCGCTCTGCTCCTAAGCAATCGGAGAGTAAGCAAAGTATTCCGCTTTTACCTGCTTGCGCTATTTTTTCGTAGTCGCTTTTTTTTCCCTGTGATGGCGTGTCGTCAAACTTAAAATCACTCCCGTGATAGAAATTCCCCACCGGTGTCTGTATAAAAATATGGGCTGTATCTAAAATTGAATGGGTCACATTAATAAAAAATGCCTTAAAAACTCCCAATTTAATCATATTGCCCATGGCAGAATCAAACGATATTTTTTGCACCCGACGTGGGGTGTTAAACTCCTGCAGTTTTTCATTGGCCAAGGCAGCGGTTAAGGGAGAGGCAAAAATGGGAAACGAAGGAAGCTGCGGCAGAATAAACGGTAATGCTCCGATGTGATCTTCGTGGCCGTGTGTAAGCAGCATGCCAACTATCTTTTTTGGGCCTTTGGCCAAAGCGGATTGCAAAAGGTAGGAAATATCAGGTAGCAACAAATCAACGCCGAGCATGGTTTCATCGGCAAAACCCAATCCGCAATCAACAATAAGTATTTGATTGTTATATTCATAAAGATACATATTCTTAGTGACGTCACCAATACCGCCTAGGGGAATAAATGAAAGTTGATTAGACATAAAAAATTAATAGGAGGGCAAAAACTCCTTCACGTTCTCACTGGTTACATGTACTGACTGCGCTTTCCCTTCCACAATGAGCCTTGCTGTTTTGCGACATATCCCCTCGATGGTGTGTTTGAGACTGCGAATCCCGGAATCAAATCCCAAAGGACGAATAATACCGGGCCACACGCCCTCGTCTATTATAAGCTGCGTCTCCGATAATCCAGCTTCTAAGCGAATTTTCTTAAACAGGTAATCCTTCGATATAACAATTTTCTCAGCGTCTGTGTAAGAGGGCATTTGAATAATTTCCAATCTGTCTAAGACGGCAGTGGCAATGTTGGTGGTATTGTTGGCCGTGGTCACAAACAATACCTCCGAAAGATCAAACGGATAGTCAATGTAATGGTCTGTAAACGCCCTGTTTTGCTCCGGATCTAACAGCTCAACCAAAACACCCATGATGTCAGACCTTGCATCTTGTGACACCCGGTCGAGTTCATCAAGTAATATTACCGCGTTTTTTGCTTGAGCGTGGACGAGTTTTTTTACAATGTAGCCTGGTTCCGCGTCCGCAAAAGCCCGTGACTGTCCGCGCAGAGCCCGCGCGTCTCCCATGCCGCCAAAGGGAATACGCTCAAATCTTCTGGAAAGCGCCTCTGCTATAGATGAAGCCAGCGTAGTTTTTCCCGTACCCGCCAGGCCGACTAGACACAGAATCGGCGCGCGCATTTCGCTCATTTTTTTACCCTGTTTCATCCGTAAAATAATCGAGGCGAGATATTCAAGTATTCTATCTTTTATCGATGTTAAGCCGTAGTGATTCTGATCTAAAATAGTTTTGGCTTGAATTAAATCGAGGGTATCTGTTGTTTCCCGTGCCCAAGGCAAATTTACCATCCAATGAATATATGATGCCGTAGTCTCGTACTCGATAATATACGTTGAGCTTAAAAAACCAGCCGAAACCCGCAGAAGCGCCAGCCGTTGCACGCGCTCTATGAGCCGCTCCCGCAGGTCTTGAGGAAGATTTGCTTTTTCCACCTTCTCACCTAAGCGTCTAATTTGGTCGTTTGAAACATTTTGTTTTTGCGCAAAGCCAGTAATTTGCTCGCCTTGACCATTGCCGACATTGTTACTGTTTGGATCCATACCTTATAATCATACACCAGAAGAACAAAGAGGAACAACCCCCTCCAAGCTACCTGCTTGGGCGGAAGCCGCGTCGAGGGGGCCGGGAACCAGGCCTACCATTTCTACTACGCCAGCCGGCTGATTCGCGGCGAAACTGCATGGTCAACGGATGGGGTTGGCCTTGTTCCTGTGGAGGAGAAAAGTGGCGCGGCCGATCGTCTCTTGGTAAAAGATTTGCTTTATCTACCATCGAAAGATTAATTCTCCCCTGCTGGTCAATTTCTGCCACTCTAACTTTGACCTTTTGTCCCAGCTTAACCACCTCATTTGGGTCTTTGACAAAACCAGTTGCCATTTGCGATACATGCACCATGCCTTCTTTTCCCGGCAAAATCTCCACAAACGCGCCGAATGGCAAAATACGTTTTACTTCTCCTTCAAACTCTTCACCTGCCTGCACTTCGCGGATCAAACTTTGTATCCAAGTAACTGCTTTTGCTACTGCTTCTTCTTCAGTGCCAGACACTGTGACCGAACCGTCATCCTCCACATCAACGCTGGCGCCGGTTTCAGCAATAATATTCCGAATAACCCGTCCTCCCGGACCAATAATTTCTCCTATCTTTTCTATAGGAACATGCACCACTTCTATTTTGGGCGCAAATTGGGAAACTTCGCGCCGCGACTGAGGAAGCACGCTAAGCATCTTTTCCAGGATAAACAGACGCCCTGCCTTGGCCTTTTCCAACGTTTCCTTAATCTGCAAAATAGTAATACCTGCAATTTTGACATCAAGCTGTATGGCCGTAATACCACTGTCTGTCCCCGCCACCTTAAAATCCATGTCCCCTGAAAAATCCTCCAGTCCTAAAATATCGGTCAGTATGATCTGTTTTTTCTCATTGGATACCATACCCATGGCAATACCCGCCACCGGTTTTATAATTGGCACTCCGGCATCCATCAGAGCCAGAGTTGATCCGCAAGTTGCCGCCATCGAGGTTGATCCGTTTGATGATAAAATCTCTGAAACAACCCGGATAGTGTAGGGAAACTGCTCTTGTTTGGGAATAACCGCCATAATTGCCCGCTCGGCTAAGGCTCCGTGTCCTATTTCGCGCCTGGAGGGACCAAACATCCTACCTGTTTCTCCCACCGAATATGGCGGCATGGAGTAATGATGGATGTAGCGTTTAGCCTCTTCCCCCCCAGCTGATTCGATGAGTTGTTCCAATCGGGGAGAGCCAAGAGTTACCACAGTCAGTGCCTGGGTATCGCCGCGCTGGAAAATGGCCGAACCATGGGTTCTTGGTAAAACCGAAACAGAAGAGGAGATTTGTCGAATCTCATCTGTCATTCTGCCGTCTGGCCGTTTTCCCTCTTTTAAGATATTCTCCCGTATCGCCTTAAAAAATACCTGCTCGACTGCCTCTGCAACCAGTTTCCTATCCACTCCTTCATCGGCCAGATTTTCATCGGAAAATATTTGATCAATAACGTTTTCTTGCTCCCCTCCCTGGTTTGACTCTTTCATAAGTCGCGATTTGATAAGAGATGTAATATCTGTCTTGTATGATTTTTCAATACGAGCTTTTAACTGCGCAAGAGAGGTATTTGGTGTGATTGTGTCTTTTTTCTGGCCAATTTCCCTGGCCCATTTTTCCAATAATTCAATGATTTTTTTATTTTCCGCGTGCGCGCATTCGATAGATTTAAGTATTACCTCCTCTGTGACCTGAGAAGCTCCTGCCTCAAGCATCAGCGTTTTCTCTTTTGTTTGGGTTACTACCATATCGAGTTCGGAAAGCACCAGTTCTGCGGTTGGCGGATTAATAATGCAAGAAGCGCTGCCGTTGTCGTTTTCTTTTATATACCCAACGCGTAACGCGCCAACAGGCCCGTTCCATGGAATATTAGAAAGAGATAGAGCTGCCGATACGGCAATAACCGACAGGATATCTGGCTCGTTTTCTCCATCAACTGACAGAAGCGTCACAATCACCTGCACTTCTTTTTTATAATCTTTGGAGAAAAGGGGACGAATTGAGCGATCAATCAATCTTGCTGTTAAAATAGACTCATCCGATGGCCGGCCTTCACGTTTGACCCAGCGGCTGCCCTTTATTTTTCCTCCAGCATAAAGCCGTTCTATGTAGTCAACTGTCAGTGGAAAATATCCAAGATCTGGCCTTTCTTTTCCAGCCACCACGGTGGCCAACACCATGGTGTCGCCCAAACGAGCCAACACTGAACTGGTGGCTTGTTTGGCAAGACTCCCTGTTTGAAGAGTTAATGTTTTTCCTGCTATATCTAAGTTTACTGAAGAATCTGTCATTAGTTTTTCAAATCGGTCTTTTTGATAATTCCTGTAGCGCGTTTTTTATCGACCTTCTCCAAGAAATTAATCAGTCTTCGTCTTTTGGCAATCATGGACAACAACCCCCGCCTGCTATGATTATCATGTCCATGTGTTTTTAAGTGTTCAGTCAGTCGGTCGATGCGTTTTGTCAGCAGGGCAATTTGTACTTCTGGACTGCCCGTATCCCCCTCTGCTGTCTGAAACTGCTTGATAATTTCCTGTTTTTGTGATGGATCAAGCGGCATAGATTATATATTATAGCAACTTCTTAATCTTTCCTCAAGTACAAACTGCAAAACACCTCAAAACTATACCAGCGTTGATCCTTTATATACCTTTGGCGTAAGCCAATCTGGAGGAGTTTCCCTAATATCCTCTTCTTTTTCTTGTTCTTTCTGTTCTATAAATGGGGGTGGAACATTCTTGATGGAAAACTGCGATTGGGCCTGATAGGAAGGGCGCTGTTGAGATTGACGCTGAGGGAAAGGAAAAGGACTTTTGGGACGAAAAACTTTGCCCCCGCCTGGTTGAGAAGACGCGTCTATTCTACCCGGCGTTTTTGGCAATCTTTGCCTGGTGGCTCCTTTTCGTAACAGAATAGCTGCCATTTCAAATGCTAAAGGACTGGTCTTTACGTTTTGGAAATTATCGGTAGCAAAGATCATGCCGGACAAAAGATTCTGGGCAATATCCATGTCCAACGGCAAATTTAGAGAAACAAGTAAATTCGCCATCTGCTCAGATACTGAAGAGTAGATTGAGGAAACATGGACAATATCACCAAATCCTTGATTGCCGTTTTTGTTATCTATATTGACAACGGTGGTGTTTTTAAGACTCTGTGTATCAAAAAGATTGCCTAAATCCGACAATTTGGCTGTACCGATAATAAAAAGCGTTTCCAAAACTGCCCCCCCACGCTTGTAGCTAACATCTTTCTCCGAAAATGGCAGACCCTGTGCTCCTGCTTTGACAATAATATTTAAGTAACCATTCTCCAGCGTATAAGAAACCTTTTCTATTTCCCCTTCTGTATAGGGAAAAGAAACGGTTAAATCGCCTTTGATTTCGGTAAAAGATGTTCCTACCTTATCTATACCAACCAGGGAAGAGATTTCTACTAACGGCTCTGTGGGAGAAGCAATTGTGACCTGTTTTCCATCTGCTTTGCATGAGAGGTAAAACCCTAGAGCTGCTGCCATTTCATCTAAATTGGGGTTTTTCCCCACAGCGATATTGATTGTTTGCTGCTTGTCCAAAATATCCCGTATTTTCGAAATGATCCCGTTTTCCATACTATATTTCTAACGGTGGCATATTAACATATCGCCTATAGTAAAGTCAAGAAATGGGGAAAGAATTATGCCACCCTCTTTCTTTTCTTCTATCTTTGAGATCTGATTTTTTCCCTGCCGGACAGAGGAAATTGTACTTTCTCCAATAATGTCGTCCCCCCGCATAATCCGGACCCGATCGCCCTTGGCAACTCTTCCTTCCAAAACTACTATTCCTAAAACTTTGGTCTTATCAAAAGGAAAACTGGCCAATACTTTGGCTTTACCAAAAATTATCTCCTCCAACGCCAGCGCCTTGCCATCTAAGACATCCTGTATTTCCTCAAGCAGCTCGTAAATAATAGTGTAGTTTTTCATCAGAACTTTTTCTGTCCGACCCAACTGCTTGACGTCAGACTTGATGCCGGCATGGAAACCAACAATAATACTTCCTGTTGATTTTGCCAGGAAAACATCCGACGCTGTGATGTCTCCTGTTTTTTGCAGAGCCACCACAATCTTTGAGGAAAAGGCGGCGGTAATTGCTTCCAGCGACCCAATGGTATCTGCAACAAGAACAATAGACAATGCTTGCTCGTCATGATGAAAAGATGGTTTTTCGGAAAACTCGAAAGACTCAGTCTTTCGGGTTTTCTGGCTATCTGAGTTTTCTGAAACTATGCTTCCCACTGGCGGCACCTTGGTAAATCCAAGTATTTCCACCGCGTCGCCAACTGAAGCTTGTTGAACCTGTTTATTTTTATCTGTAATAAGAGAGCGCACTTTTACTTCGCCTTCTTCTGCCATAATTACATCTCGGACATGAATCGTGCCGTTTTTTATAATCACAGTTGCTCTGGGTCCTATTTTTGGGTCGAGCCGCGACTCGATAATTGTTCCCGTAAATGGTGCGTCTTTTGAGCGAGCCATAAACATATCCCCATGGAGTTCGTAAACCAAAAGAATTAGCTCGAGTAATTCGTGAATATTTTTGTTGGTTTTTGCTGAAACCTCAATTGTGGGCACATCTCCACCCAAACCCTCCAAAAAAACCTCCTCTTTAAGCAATTGTTGTTTTGTTTTTTCGATTTGTTTCTCCGGCAAATCAACTTTTGTAAAAACCACAATCATGGGAATACCTGCTTTCTTTAACACGCTTATGCTTTCTTTGGTCTGAGGCATCACTCCTTCTTGTGAGGACACAATGAGCAACCCTATGTCAGCCACCTTCGCTCCACGCAAACGCATAGCGGAAAATGTCTGGTGGCCTGGCGTATCGATAAAAGTGAGGCGTCTCTTAGTGCCGTCATGCATTACTTCAATACTGGAGGCGCCGATTTTTTGAGTAATGCCACCTATTTCTCCTTCTGCTATGGTACTTTTTCTGACTGCGTCTAAAAGAGTGGTCTTGCCGTGGTCAACGTGGCCCAAAACTGCCACAACTGGCGGAAAATCTTGGGTAGACTGTGTTTTGATTACTTCTTCCTTTTTCCCCATTTATTACGCTGCTTTTGCTGTTTCTTTTTGCTCTTCAGCACCTCTAATTTCGATTCGATATCCTGTCAGTTTAGAAGCTAAACGAACATTCTGCCCCTCTTTGCCAATCGCTAATGATAGTTCGGCTGCAGCCACAGTAACAAAGGCCACTTTTTCCTCCTCTTTTAGTAAAACAGTTAGATCTTTGGCCGGAGAAAGCGCGGCCTGAATATAATTCTTGGGAGAATCAATCCACTGGATAATATCAATCTTCTCCAATCCCGAAAGTTCTGCAATAACGTTCTGCACACGCACCCCTTTTTGGCCAACACAGCTGCCAACGGGGTCTATGCCGGATTGATTTGAATACACTGCGACTTTTGCTCTATTTCCCGGCTCCCTAGCAATACCTTTAATTATCACACTCCCCGATGCCACCTCGGGAACTTCCCTCTTAAAAAGCCCTTCCAAAAGGCCGTTAGCGGCGCGCGATACCACAATTTCTTCACCGCGCAATCCCTCGCGGATAGTAAGCAGGTAGACTGATAACCGTTGATTAAGGTGGTATTTCTCATTGGGAATTTGCTCTTGGGGAGGCATCACCGCCTCTGTCTTACCCACATCAATAATAACATTTGGGCCTTGAAATTTAAGCACCATCCCGCTAACCACAGTGCCTATTCTGGTTCGATAGTCGGTGACTATTGCCTCCTTCTCTTTTTCTCTAATTTTTTGCAGGATTACCTGCTTGGCTGTTTGGGCAGCTATTCTTCCAAAGCCTGGGGGTGTGACATCTTTATCTTTATGTAAAATGTGAGCTTCGCCAGTTTGCTGATTAAGAGTGGCACTGTACTCTTCGATTTCAATACCAGGATGGTCTTTACGGTAGGCTGCTAAAATGGCGTTTTTAACAGTTTCTAATACCACCGACACATCTACCCCCCGTTCGGTGGCAACTTGGTTTAAGGCTAGCGCAAATTCACTTCTTTGTACCGCTGGCATAATGAAGGCTAGTATAGCAGAT
>JACPGP010000031.1 GCA_016182425.1 Candidatus Levyibacteriota bacterium | reverse complement strand
GTTTTATAATTGATAAGGCCGCTTTGAAACTTTTTTACTGCACTTTCTGGGTTTTCCACAATCGTGCCGCTTTTGGGATTTGGCATTAGCCCCCTAGGGCCTAAGAATTTGGCGACTTTTGCCAGCTTTGGCATCATCGAGGGCGTTGCTAGCAGCACATCAAAGTCAATCTGTCCCTTTTCAACTTGAGCAATAAGTTTATCATCTGCTACAACAACACGTGTTTTTTTACCAGAGCCATGAGGAAGGGTAAAACTGCCGGAAAGGTTTTCTGCTGCATTGATGTGTAGCTCCACTGTTTCATCAAACTTGGCGCGTTTGAGCTGCTCAAGAAGTTTGAGCGCCTCAGATAGGGGATAGGTTTTCCCTTTTTCTATAATCTTTGCCACTGTTTGGTAGGATTTCGAACGAGCGCGCTTTTTTTCTGTCTTCTTTTGCTTTTTTTCTTTTACTGCCTCTTCTTTAACCGGTTCAGAAGTCTTTGCCACCTTCTTAGCTTCCTGTTTTTTCTTGGACTCTTTCTTTTGTTCTTTTTCTTGTTCCTCGTCACCTAAGGTTCTTACTCTAATTTTTCCCATATCACTCCACCTTTATTCCCATGCTTCTGGCTGTTCCTGCGACAATTTTTGCAGCTTGCTCGACATCGGTTGTATTAAGGTCGTCCATTTTTGCTTTGGCTATTTCTTCAGCTTGCGAAACTGTTAGAATTCCTGCCTGTTCTTTGCCTGGTTTTTGGGATCCTTTTTCTTTGCCTATTGCTTTTTTAATCATCTCGGCCACGGGTGGTTTTTTGGTGATAAAGGAAAACGTCCGGTCGACATAGACAGTAATAACAACTGGAATAATGGTGCCTTTCATGTCAGCAGTCTTGTCATTAAAGGCTTTCACAAACTCCATGATAGGCAGGCCATGTTGGCCCAAGGCTGGGCCCACAGGAGGAGCAGGAGTAGCAGTACCGCCTGGAATATTGAGTTTGATGAGGGTTTTAATTTTCTTAGCCATAATTACAGTTTTGCCACCTGGAGGAAGTCAAGCTCCACTGGTGTTTCGCGACCGAAAATGTTCACTAAAACCTTCAGTTTTCCTTTTGCCTCGTCAATACTGTCAATGGTTCCTAGGAAATCGGCAAATGGGCCGTCCACAATTTTGACCGCCTCGCCAGTGGTGAAGGCAGTTTTGTAGAGCGGCTCTTCGGTTTTGGCAAACTTCTGAATTGCCTCAACCTCTTTGTCGGAAATTGGCGTGGGTTTATTGCCAGCTCCAATAAAGGCAGTAACCCCCTGCGTTGTTCGCACCAGTAGCCATGACTCATCGTCTAAAATCATTCTCACAAGCACATATCCTGGGAAAATTTTTTCTTTGACTGTTTCTTTTTTCCCCTGCGAAACTTTAATGGTATTGCGGGTGGGGACCATAATGTCAAAGATCCGATTGGAAAAGCCCATGGTTTCGATCCTCTGCTTTAGAGACTTTGCCATCTTATCCTCGTGTCCTGAGTAGGTATGCACGATGTACCATCTCGCCTGCCCGCCAGCGTCTTGAGCCGCAGGCGATTGCGGGCGGGCATTATCCGAAGTTGTTGTGCTTTCTGTTTGTTGAGATTCCATACTATTTAACGATCGTTTCAATTACTTTTGCAAAGATAAAATCCAGTGCGCCGATAAAAAAACCTATCATCACGCTAATTAAGATAACAACAATAGTAAGTCTTATAATATCTTGTTGTCTTGGCCAAGTTACCTTTTTTAACTCATCCCGAGTTTCCAAGAGAAAAGTAATTGGGTTTATCATCAAATCATTTTAGCAAAACCAAGTTGACATGTAAAGGGTCGCGGAGGTAGAATACTAGCAATGAAGAAAATTAGAAAGGCTGTGATTCCCGCTGCCGGGTTTGGCACCAGATTTCTTCCCCAAACCAAAGCCATGCCCAAAGAAATGCTGCCAATTGTGGACAAACCGGTTATTCAGTATGTGGTTGAGGAAGCGGTTGCATCAGGGATTGAGGATATTGTCATTGTGACAGGAGCACTAAAGCGGGCGATTGAGGATCATTTTGACGCGCCAAACGCCGATCTTATAAAAAATCTTGAGATCAGCGGTAAAACAGATCAGGTTGCAGAAATTCAAAAAATATCAGACATGGCTAATTTTATTTACATTCGGCAAAAGGGGGCTTATGGCAACGGCACACCGGTATTATCTGCCGAGCCGGCAATTGAAGACGAGATGTTTGCCGTGATGTGGGGAGATGAATTTATTTATAGCAACCCTCCCAGGCTTGCCCAGATGATAAAAGTGCACGAGAAACATGGCGGTGCTGTTATTTCAGGAGTAAGAATTAAGAAAAAAGAAGACCTTAAGCGCTATGGCATTGCCAAAGTTGATCCTGTTTCCAAAAATGTATTTAAAATCGAAAAGATAGTCGAAAAACCACATCCAGACAAAGCTCCGTCAGATCTGGCCACCCATGGCGCATACATTTTACCACCTGAAATTTTTGATATTTTGCGAAATCAACGCCCAGGAAAAGATGGGGAAATTTATTTACCAGAAGCAATAGATCAGCTTATTAAAACAGGCTATCCTGTATACGCATGCGAAATCGAAAACGCCAGATATTTTGATACAGGGAATAAGTTGGAGTATTTAAAGACTGTGGTGGAGCTAGGCCTCGAACATCCCGACATCAACGGCTCCTTCCGCAAATTCCTCAAAGAGCTGGAGTTGTAGCCTCACCAAGCCTCGCTTCGCGAGGCTAGCAGGTATAATCCTCATCTGTAATATCCTGCATATTTCCTAATTCATTCGTTTCTTCGACAAACGATTTATAAGAAAGAGCAGGGTTGGTCTTGGAGAAAAATGACAGTATCTCTTTTGGATGTAGCCACTCATTATTTCTTTTTCCCAAAAACTCCGGATAAGAAGACGGCTGTCTAGCCTCCCAACCCCCGCCAGAGGTGCGGGCTAAGGCTTGTTTGTGGATATATTTTGTCAGATATATAAATTGATTTTCATTATTGACCAGCACTGCTTTATAAACTCCTTGGCAAAGTGCTCCCACTCTTTTGTATTTCGCATTGAAATATTTTGTGTACCTTGTTCCTAAAGAATTCATAAATTTGTCGATAGACAAAGCATTTTTTTGCTTAACAAAAAAGTGAAAGTGATTTGGCATTAAGCAGTAAGCTAAGAAAGTAATTTCTTCAGCAAAGTTATTAAGATGAAGGAGCTTTAGAATTTTAGCCTTTTCTTTATAAGAAATATTTGGGTCAGAAAACCTATCGTTTAATTTTTTTTCGTCTTTTGGAAGAAGATATTCTTTAAGGTAGGAGAGGAAAACATTGTAATCTTGAAGGTCAAGAAAAATAAGCCTTTTTTCAACCCCTCGATTGTAAATATGATAGTAGCTATTATCCAGATATATTTTTCTGGCATTACCATCTGACATATT
>JACPGP010000007.1 GCA_016182425.1 Candidatus Levyibacteriota bacterium | reverse complement strand
TTGTTTCTTTTGGCGTATAGACTATATCATACACGACATGGTGCGGTTTTATAAATTCACTTGGAATTGGCATTTCATTTTCTTGAGGTGTCATACCAACAGATGTTGTGTTTATGATGATATCCGCAGATGCGATTTTTTCTTTCTCATCAAGTTGATATGCTCCTTCTAAGGAAAACTCCTGTGCAATTTTTTTAGCATGGTCAAGTGTTCGATTGCAGATAATGATCCGAGCACCTTCTCTTTTTAATCCATAGATAACTGCCCGAGCTGCCCCCCCAGCGCCTAAAACAACAACTTTTTTTCCAGATATAGTAGTTTCTTTTTTTAAGGTTGTTATTGCGCCTATCCAGTCCGTATTACTGGCAGTGAGCACACCATTATCGTTTACAATGGTGTTGGCTGCCCCAATTGCTAAAGCCTCCTCGTCTATAACATCAACGTATTGTAATACCTCAATTTTATGAGGAACTGTAACGACAGCGCCTCTGATATTAAGTGCTCTTACGCCTGCAGTTGCACTTTTTAGATCTTTGACATGAAATGCCACAAAGGCAAAATTTAATCCCAAGGCAATGTACCCGGCATTATGCATAATTGGCGAAAGTGAGTGCTCGACCGGATCTCCGATAATACAACAAATTGTTGTTTTGGCGTTTAATTTCCACCTTAGAGGTGGAACAGCTACGCCACCTTGGGTATTTTTGCTTACAATAATTTCCATTACTTTTTCGGCCGATATATTTTCTGTCTCGATTATTTCATCTGCGGCGTTTTTATAAAGCTCATATCGTTGCTTTAAAACTTCTTGCAAATCTTTTCTCCCTGATTTTTTACCTGTGAGTGATGGCCTGTTTGAATCATCACCAATTCGATTAACTAACGTATTGACACCTGCCTGCAGCCAAAAAAGCTTTCCATTTCTCTTTAAGGCCTTTATGTTTTCTGCCCTAGTTACAACTCCTCCTCCACAAGAAATAATAATGTTGTCCTTTTTTGACACATCGGCAATTACTTCAGATTCAAGATCGCGAAAATATTCCCAACCATGATTTTTCACAACATCAGCAATAGCCATACCCGCCTTTTGAGCAATTAAATCATCTGTTTCTATAATTTCTTTTTTTAATTTTTTAGACAACATTTTTGCAACAGTTGTTTTACCACTTCCTCTCATACCAATTAAAACAATATTCATACAATTTCAATTTTCGCACCAATGCTTTTTAAATCTTTCCAAAAATTTGGATACGATTTATTCACGGCTTTTGCGTTTTGAATAATTGTTTGTCCTTTTGCTCCTAACCCTGCTATGGCAAAGCTCATTGCCATTCTGTGGTCGTTATACGTTTGAATAGTTGCTCCCTTAGGTTTTCCCCCTTCTATGATGAGTTTGTCATTTGTTGCTTTTACTGTAATTCCCATTTTTCTAAGCTCCTTTGCAGTCGCAGTAATACGATCTGTTTCTTTGTCTTTAAGATGTCCGATGTTTTTTATGGTTGTTTTGCCCAAAGCAAAGGCAGCAACAATAGCCATCGTTTGGACAATATCTGGATAATCATTCATATCAATAGAACTTCCCATTTTTTGTAGGAGATCAAGAAAATATCTGTCTCCTTGAGCCGAATTAGGTTTTAGATTTTTTACTGTTACTTTTCCATTTGTTATAGCCGCAGCGGCAAAAAAATATGAGGCAGACGAGTAATCGCCTTCGATTTTATATGTTTGCGATTTATATACTTGTCCCGCTTTAACAATAAATTTTTTAAAGTCTTTATTTTTAACTTCAACACCAAAGGTTTTCATAACATTCAAAGTTAGCGCGACATAAGGTTTTGAACGAAGATTTCCTTCAACAATAATTTCTACAGTTTTTTTGGCAAATGGTGAAATCAAGAGAAGGGCGGAAATATACTGCGAGCTTTTTGACCCGTCAATTGTCACTATACCACCTTCCATTTGCTTTAATGCGTCATGGAGATCTTGCATGGGGCGTTTTTGAAGACGTTTTTCGCCTGTTAATATTGTGTTACCTTTTGCTAATGAAGCAACAGCAGTCAGCATGCGAAGGGTGGAGCCGGAGTTTCCCACAAACACCGGTTTTTTGGGAGCAGTTAGTTTGCCATTTGTGCCGGTAATCGTTATGGTTTCCCCTTTTGGTTTAATGCGAACTCCAAGTTGTCGCAGGGCCTTGATGGTGTATTTTGTGTCATCGGAAAGAAGAGCATTTTTAATGACAGATTTACCATGAGCAAGACTGGCCATAATGATTGCCCGGTGAGTGATGCTTTTTGATGGAGGAGCAGTAATTGTTCCCGAAATTTTTGATGGATAGACTTTTATATTCATAAATTCTTAATGTGTTTGATCAATTTCTCGAGTCCTACTATGTAGCTTTTTTCTTTTAGTCCCATGATTCGTTTTACTACTATGCCGTCTAAAACATCAATTTTACGAAAGTCTTCACGTTTTGTAATGTCGGAAAGGTGAACCTCAACAATAGGCAATTTGGTATCTACCAGTGCGTCTCGGAGAGAATATCCGTAGTGTGTTAAAGCGCCAGGATTTACAAGAATGCCGTCTGATTTCCCAGCTTCTTTTTGAAGAAAATCAATAAGCGCTCCTTCATGGTTTGACTGAAAAAATACGAGCTTGCAGTTATGTTGGGCTGCTATTTTTCCAAGCATGGTATTGATGTCAGAAAGAGTCACAGTTCCATAATGCTTTTCATAGCGCTTTCCTAACATGTTAAGATTTGGTCCGTTAAGAACAAGTATTCTCATATCAGTATTTCATCAAGTGCTTCATCAATAATATTGTTAGAAACAAGACATCCTGTTTTTGTTTTTCCTATCTCTTTTAAAAGAACAAATGTTGGGATGCCATTTAACGCTTTTTTATCTTTTTGCATATGTTCAAAAATTACTTTTTTTGTAATATTTTTTTTACTAAGATTTATTGGTAACTGGTATTTTTTAAGTAGCGCAATGATTTTATCTACAGAAATTTTGTCAATCATCCCTAATTTTTCACTTACCTTTGCAGCAAAGACCATGCCAATACTAATTGCTTCGCCATGAGAAAGGTGTGCATAGAGTTCAATGGCGTGACCCAATGTATGTCCAAAATTGAGTACTTGCCTAAACCCCGTTTTTTCGTATGGATCTTTTTGGACAATGCTCATTTTTAGGGTGATGCAGCGGTCTATAATCCATCCAGTATCATTGAAATTATTAGTAAGTTTTTCAAAAAGCTTTTCGTCCATGGCAATAGCATATTTAATAATTTCCCCCATTCCAGATTTACGTTTCTCTTCTGGCAGTTTTTCTAAAAGAATTGGATCAATAACAACAAATCGCGGTTGTCGAATTACTCCAACAACATTTTTGGAGTGACGAAGATTTACCGCACCTTTTCCTCCAATTGCCGCATCAACTTGGGAAAGTAGGGTGGTGGGGATTTGAATACAGTCAATACCCCTGTGATAAAGAGCAGAGGCAGTTGTTGCCATATCTCCAACCATCCCACCGCCAAGCGCTACAACAGCGCTCTTTCGATCGAATCCTTTTTCTATCAGGTGCTCCAGAATTCGAAAAAGATTGTTTATATTTTTACTGTCTTCTCCGGGTGTAAGACTATGTAGCTCAATAGGTTTATCAAGTTTTTCTAGAGATTCTAAAACTTTGTTTGCAAAAAGTTTTTTTGTTGTATCGTCACAAATAAGCAAAAACATACTGTAGCTTTTTTCTTTAAGAATAGAATCAAGATTTTTAAGAATAGAATTTTTTATAATAATGTCTGTTGTCTCTGTTGTATTAATGGTGTAGGTTTTTTGTGTCATATTACTTTTAGTAAATCATCAAATTGTTTCCAGGTGAGCTGCTGTTTGGCGTCGGTTTTAGCAATTTTTGGATTTGGGTGCACTTCAATTACCATACCATCGAAAGAATGTTTGCTAGATTCTTTGGCCAGACGCAAAATATTTTTTATACTTCCTCCTGTGTGGGAAGGATCAAAAAGCATTGACAGATCAAACTTTTGTTTTATAATTCTCGCCATTTCATAGTCTGGTACATTTCTATACCCGTAAGGATTTGGGTGACCATTAGGACTAAATCCTCTGTGGCACACGAGTAAATTTTTTGGGTTAATTCCTCCATGCAAGACATGCTCGATAATTCCTTCCCAGTGCTCAAGACTTGGCCATGGTTGATTTTTTACCATAAGTAACACTCTTTTTTCATTTCCGACAACTCGGGCAATTTCTTGTTGGATATAATGATTTTGATTTCGAGCTCCAATCCACAAAAGTACCTTTACGGTTGGTGCAGCTGTTAAAACAGCCTCGATAACTTTTTCTGCATGGGAAGGAATAATCACTTCAGTGGCAGGATTTACACCCATTTTGGCAACCTTAACAAGAAGCGAAATTCCTTTTTCTCCCAAACCATCGAAGCCTGGTTTGGTGCGCGGTTTCCACAAACTTACCCGCAAGAAATCAATATTCCTTTTTTTGGCCTCGCGTGCCGAAAAGTTAATTTGGCTTTCTGATTCGGCAGCGCATGGCCCTGCAATAATAACTTTTTTTTTCATAAAAAAACCCCGCTAGGCGGGGTCTACTTGCAATACACGCAAATATCCCCCTTTTAGGAGGTAAAGTAAAAGAAATAAAAAATAAGGTCCTTTTTCTTCACTCTAATGCAATAGTATCAGATATTCTTGACAGAGTCAACCTCGCTTAGCGAGGTCAATTACTTGTTTAAATGCTTTTGGGTCGTTTACCACTAAATCGCTTAGAATTTTTCGATCAAGTAAGATATTGGCTTTTTTAAGCTTGTTTACAAATACGCTGTATGAAATACCCATCTGTTTTGCAGCTTCTCCAATACGGGTAATCCAAAGTTGCCGCATGTCGCGTTTTCGCAATTTCCTGCCGTGAAAGGCATATGCGCCTGCGTGAAGCGCTGCTTCTCTGGCAACCTTGGTAAGACGACTTTTGGTACTCCGAAAGCCTTTTGTTTGGGCCAATAATTTTTTGTGTTTCCGTCTGGAAACAATTCCTCGTTTAACTCTTGACATATTTATTAAATAATTTTTCTTTAAGAAACTTACCAAAATTTCTATATGAATTAGTGGCAGATCTTTCCGAATGAGTCTGACGAAAGTTTATGTTTTTTCTTGCTCTTTGTTTTCCCATATTAGCTTAAGATTTTTTTTATCTTTTTGGCAAATGCTCCTTTAAGCACTCCTGGTTCTTTTTGTCTTCTTTGTCTTCGGGCGTTCTTTTTTCGCATAAGATGCCCGGTAAATTGATGTCCAAAAAGGACCTTGCCTCGCTTGGTAATTTTAAACCGTTTCAGTGCTGACTTGCGCGTTTTTTTCTTCATGTTTTTGCTTCTTTTTTTCTGGCGATAGTATTGTTATTAAATTCTTCCCTTCAAACTTCATGTCTCTCTCGACTTTTGATATATCAGAGAGCGATTCTATGGTTTTTTTTGTGACATCTTTGCCAAATTCAGGATGCGTTATTTGGCGCCCGATAAATTTAACTACCAATCGTACCTTGTCTCCATTTTCCAAAAATGTTTTGGCGCGTTTGACCATAACTTCTAAATCATGGCCATTCATAAATGGTCCAAGCCGAACTTCCTTTGTCTCAGATACCTTTGTCTTTTTTTTCTCTTCTTTAATCTTTTTTGACTCCTGATACAAAAACTTTTTAAAATCAATAATTTTTGCAACAGGCGGCTTGGCGTTTGGCGCAATCTCGACAAGATCAAGTTTTACTTCCCTTGCTTTTTGTAGGGCTTCAAAACGACCCAAAACCCCAATTTGTTGCCCTTGCGCATCCAAAACGCGAATATTAGGAGCAAAGATGCGGTCGTTTGTCCTAAAATACTGCTGTTTATGCTGTTGCTTTTTAAACCTTCGTATCAATTTCTTTTTTTAACTTTTGTAAAAACATTAAGAAACGCAATTGGCCTAAATCTTTTCCTTCTTTTGTTCTTACAGACAAAAGAGTCTCATTATTAGCTTCAGTCTCTTTATCCCCTATTATACCCATATAGGGTACTTTTTGTAAAGTGGCGTCTCGGATTTTTGCCTGCATTGTCTCTTGCCTATCATCAATTTCTACTCGAATACCCTCATTTTCCAGCTTTTTTGCTATTTCTCTGGCACGCTTTTGATGACGATCGGCAATGGGAACAAGTACTACTTGCACAGGGCAGAGCCAAAGAGGAAAAGTTCCTTGGTAGTGTTCTGTTAGAATACCAATAAATCTCTCAAACGAACCAAAGATAGCTCTATGCACCATTACTGGTCTTTGAGGTTTGCCATTTTTATCTATATATTCCAATTTGAAAGCTTCCGGCTGATGAAAATCTAGCTGGACTGTTGCAAGTTGCCATTCCCTTCCTTGGGAATCTTTAATATGCAAGTCTATTTTTGGTCCATAAAATGCGCCATCTCCCATTTTGTCTCCTGCTTTAATTTTTTTCTTTTTTAAAGCTTGATATAGCGCATTCTCAGCCTTGTTCCACATCTTATCATTTCCCGCTCTGGTTTCCGGTCTGGTGGCAAATCGAAATTCATATTCAAACCCAAAACTTTTATAAAATTGCATCATCATGTCTAAAATATTGGAAACTTCTTCAAAAATTTGTTCTTCGGTAGCGTAAATATGCGCATCATCCATAGTCAACTGTCTGACTCGAAGCAATCCATTTACTTCCCCTGATTTTTCCCTTCTGTGGAGTCTGCCAATTTCGGACAGTCTTAATGGTAACTCCCTATATGATCTGGGTCTGAATCTATAAATAATAGTTGATTCGGGACAGTTCATTGGTTTGAGGGAATAACTTACTGGTTTAGAATCATCATTTTCATCTGAAAGTTGTAAATTATACATATTATGCGCGCCAAATTTTTCCCAGTGACCTGACTGCTTAAAAATCTCGGATTTCACCATAATCGGAGTGGAGGTTTCTAAATATCCAGCGTTTTCTGTTAGCTCTCTAATATATTTTTCAAGCTGTTTGAAGATAATCATACCGGAAGGTAACCAGAAAGGGGCCCCAGGAGCTATTTCGTGAGTAAAAAATAATTCTTGCTCTTGGCCAATTTGCTTGTGATCTTTTAATTTATTATCGCTCATTATTTTAATATAGCAAAAAACCACTATTTTTGCCAATCAAACACATACAGTTTAGATTAAGTAATTATACAAAAGATCATGGGGAGTTATTACTTTATATGTAATACCAATTTTATCCATCCGATGCAGGAGTAAGTCATAATCTTGCCTATTTTCCTGCTCGATGCCAACCAATGCCGGTCCTGTCTCTTTGGCGCTTTTTTTGATGTACTCAAAGCGCACAATATCGTCGGTTGGGCCAAGCGCCTTGTCAACAAACTGTCGCAGCTGTCCAGGTTTTTGCGCAAACTCGATAAGAAAATAATGCTTTCTTCCAAGGTATAGTAAACTTCTCTCCATAATTTCTGGGTACCTTAGAATGTCATTGTTGCCACCGCTTAAAATGCAAACAACAGTTTTTCCTTTTATTTTTTGCGCGATAAAATCAAGAGCAGAAATTGAAAGAGCGCCAGCTGGTTCTGCCACAATTCCCTCATTTTGGTAAAGATCAATCATGGTAGTACATACTTTGCCTTCCGGAACCAAAATAATTTCGCTTACTACAGTTTTCGCAATATCAAATGTTTTTCGTCCTACTGTTTTTACTGCAGCTCCGTCGACAAATGTGTCAATAGTATCGAGCGTAATAACCTTCCTCCTCTTTAGCGCTTCGTACATACTTGGCGCTCCTTGTGGTTCTGTTCCTATCACCTTTATATTTTTTATTTTTTGAGTAAGATATGATCCCACCCCAGAAATTAATCCCCCTCCACCAATTGCACAAATTATATAGTCAATATTTTGACCAAGCTCATCATAAATTTCTTTGGCAATGGTTCCTGCTCCAGATATAACACGAGGATCATCAAAGGGATGGACAAGGGTTGCTTTTTTATTTTTGCAATACTTTACTGCTTCTTTGTAACTTTCGTCATAGGTGTTACCGACCAAACGGATATCTATCCAGTTACCCCCAAATTGTTTTACTCGATTTATTTTCTGCAGTGGTGTTTTAACTGGCATAAAGATTGTTGCATGAATCTGAAGTTCTGCAGCGCTGTAGGCGACTCCTTGGGCATGGTTGCCTGCGCTTGCGCAGACGACACCATTTACTTTTTCTCTGTCAATTAGTGACTTCATAAGATTGTAAGAGCCTCGAATTTTATACGAACGTACGCGTTGGAGATCTTCACGTTTAACATAGATAGTAGCTTTAAAAAGTTCGGAGAGTCTTTTTGCATGCTGCAACGGTGTATTTTTGGCAACGCCATTGAGACGTTTGGATGCTTCTTCTATTGTTTCAACAGTAACAGTATTGTTCATGGTTACAAAATAAAAAACCCCGCTTTGCGGGGTTGTATGCGATATGCAAAAACAACCCTTTAGAGAAGGGTAGTTGTAATTGCAATAATTAATTTTTTATTCATTATTTGTATAATATCAGGTCAGATGTAAGAAGTCAATATTAATTTGCGTGTAAAAGGCTGTCAAGTTTTTGTTCCAGCCGTTGTACGTCCTTTTTATCTGCTTTGTCATCAAGCTGCGGAAGAATAGCCTGATCAATAAAATTTCCAACTTCACTAATAATTCTTTTTTCTGAAGCTCTAATTTTTTCATCAACCGCCTCTAGAATTTTTCCTTCAGATATTTTAATTTCAAAATGGGTTTCTTCTTTAACAATTGTTCTAATTTGTTCGAGATCGTTTTTTGTTAACATGCATATATAGTAAAAGGTTTTGAAAGAAGATGCAAGAGGTCTTTTACAGTCCAAGTGGATCACTGTTCGTACGCTTTGTTTCTTGTCATATTCAGTAATACATCTGCAAATTGATTTTTTTAAGTTCTTTTAATAGTGATTCGGTATTATGCTTTTTTGTCCAGCTTCTCAGGTATGTTTTATCAAGTTGTTTTTCTTGTATCTGATAGATAAATGCTGCGTCAATCAAATGTTTTTCAATTTTCGTATCTTTATACCATAATAGTTTTATCAAGATGGTATCTTCAGGGGAAGCGAATGTCATTTTTTGCCCGAAGACCTTGTATGTTTTTCTTCTTTGGAAACGGCTTTTATCAAACTCATCGCTTTCTAAAAGAAAAAAGTCAAGTTTAAGCATTGTTGGCAGATGCAAAAGATTAAACATGTATTTGCGTTTTACTGCGTCTCGTATTAAATGTGGATCCACAATGAATTCCTGGTTAGGTAGTTTTGAAAATGTACTTACTAATAATGGAATATTTTTTTCTTCTGCCTCGATAACAAAATCAATATCGTGGGAGGCTCTTGGTCTGCCATAGAAAATGACGCTAAGCGCACCTGTAACCATGTAAGGAATATGCGCTTTCTCAAGCAGTGAGGTTATTGTTTTAAGCAGTTGCTCTTGGCTTAAATCCCTGTTTTTTCTTTGCATACAATTCTCCCTGTTTTCGCAACTGTCTTACAAATTGAGATAATTGGAAGGAAATACGGAGTTTTTCTTGACCACTTTGTTTGGAGAGTTTATAGAGAAGATTACTAAAAGCATCTTTTTTCATATGATATCATTCTACCTTAGAGAATTTAGTGGGCCCGAGAAGGATCGGACTTCTGACCTCTTCGATGTCAACGAAGCGCTCTACCACTGAGCTACGAGCCCATTGACATCTATTATATCAGAGATACTATTTTGTCGCCTATTTCGGAAGTAGACAGAGGGTTATCGCTAATATCTTTTGTGCCGTAGCCTTGATTTATTGCTTTTTCGACTGCGTTTTCTATAGCTTTGGCTTCCTTTGTAAGGCCAAAACTTAAGTCTAGCATCATGGCGGCAGAGAGTATGGTGCCAATTGGATTTGCGGTATTTGTGCCTTTGGCTTTTGGGTACGATCCATGAATTGGTTCGTAAAGAGAGGTCTTTTCTCCAATTGAAGCAGATGGAAGCATGCCGATTGAGCCTGTTATGACCGATGCTTCGTCGGTTAAAATATCGCCAAACATATTTTCGGTTAAAATAACATCAAAACTACTTGGTTTTTTAATGATTTGCATGGCTGCGTTGTCGATAAACATGAATTCAACGGTTATATCAGGATACTTTTTTGCCAACTCCTCTACTGTTTCCCGCCACAGCCTTGATGTTTCTAGCACATTTGCTTTATCAACAAGAGTAACTTGTTTGTTTCGTTTCCTGGCTAATTCGAATGCAAACTTTGCAACTCGGATAATTCCTTCTTTTGAATACGTACTTGTATCAAATGCGTCCCCATTTTCAGTTCTCCCCCGCTCACCAAAATAGATACCTCCAATAAGCTCTCGAATAACAACAAAATCAACTCCATCAAGGATTGTTTCTTTTAAAGGCGATTTTGCTTTGAGTTTCTCAAATACTCGTATTGGACGGATGTTTGCGTATAATCCGAGGGATTTTCTGAGTTTTAATAGACCTTGTTCGGGTCTAACTTTAAGAGTTGGGTTATTGTCGTACTTTGGATCGCCAATTGCACCAAAAAGAATGGCGTCTGAAGATTTGCAAAGATTTAGTGTCTCATCTGGTAAAGGACTTCTTGTTTTATCTATTGCTGATGCGCCTATTAGTGCGTTTTTGAACAAAAATTCATGATGAAATTTTGTACTCACTTTTTTGAGCACTTTTAATGCCTGTTCTACTACTTCTGGGCCTACCCCATCGCCTGGTAAAACAGCAATTTTTTTTCTCATATAATAGAAAAATCATTTTTTCTATTCTTCTCAAACTTCTCTATTTCTTTCTTAAGACTCAAGAGATAATCGATATCATCGTAGCCATACATGAGGCAGGCTTTTTTGTAAGGGTTAATATCAAAATGTTGCTTTTGTGAATTGTAAGCAATTGTTTGTTTTTCAAGGTCAATAACTACTTTTATTTTTGGATTTTTCTCAATTGTTTTGAAAAGCTTTTGTAAAAATGCTTTGCTTACTTGTACAGAAAGTAAATTATTGTTAAGCGCATTGCTTTTGAATATATCGGCAAAAAAGCTTGAAACTACGGCCTTAAATCCGTAATCTTTTAGTGCCCAGGCGGCGTGTTCACGGCTAGAGCCACAACCAAAATTTTTTCCCGTGACTAAAATTTTGCCAAAGTATGTTGGATTATTGAGAACAAAATTATGCTTTGTGCGCCAGTCTCGAAATAAGTTTTCGCCAAACCCTTCACGAGTAGTTGCTTTAAGAAAGCGAGCCGGAATAATCTGGTCGGTATCTATATTCTCCATGGGAAGGGGTATGCAAGTGGAGATTATTTTTTTCATAGCATTGTTCTTACATCTGTTATTTTTCCTGTTATTGCCGAAGCTGCAGCAGTTAATGGACTTGCTAAAAATGTTCGAGCCCCCGGTCCTTGTCTTCCTTCAAAGTTTCTGTTGGATGTTGAAATACAGTATTTGTTAGGCGGAATTTTGTCCTCATTCATTCCCAAACATGCAGAGCATCCAGGACCTCGCAGCTCAAAACCTGCTTTTTCAAAAATTTTGTCCAAACCTTCTTCTCGTGCTTGTTTTTCCACTTGTTTTGAGCCTGGAATAACAAAAACATCAACATTTTTTGCTTTCTTTTTCCCCTTAACAATACTGGCTATCATTCGTAAGTCTTCGATACGGGAGTTGGTGCAGCTGCCTAAGAAAACATAATCAACTTTTAATCCAATCATCGGAGTTCCTGGTTTTAGGTCCATATAGGTAAGCGCTTTTTTGATTGAGGGTGAGGATGGGATTTTTTCTGTGATTTTTACTCCCATGCCGGGATTGGTGCCATAGGTAATCATTGGTTCGATGTCTTCTGCGTCAAATTGTAGTTCTTTATCATATTTTGCTTTTTTATCTGATGGTAAGGTTTTCCAGTATTTCAAAGCTTCACCATAGAAAGAGATCGAATTATTGACCCTGCGTATTCGACAAAATAGCCAGTTGCGCCAGATGCTGATATTTTGGAAATAATGTATAAGATAATATCTTTTGAAACTACACCTTTTTTTAATTTTCCATCAACGGTAATTCGCATGGTTTTTGGTTTGTATTGTAAAATAGTTTGTGTTGCTAAGACTTGCTTAACTTCACTAGTTCCTATGCCAAATGCAATTGCGCCAAATGCGCCATGCGTTGAGGTGTGGCTGTCGCCGCAGACAATGGTCATGCCAGGTTTGGTAATGCCAAGTTCTGGACCAATAATATGCACAATGCCCTGATATGGATGACCTAATCCATAAAGGCGAATGCCAAATTCGTTACAATTTTTTGTAAGCATCTCGACTTGTTTTTTTGAGAGTAATTCTTGAATTGGTTTATCTTGATCTTTGGTTGGTACATTGTGGTCTGCCGTTGCCCAAGTTCTTTGTATTCTAAAAACTGGGATATTTCTTTTTCGAAGACCGGTAAATGCTTGGGTGTTTTTGGTTTCATTTGAGGGCGATGGCCTCGATTTCGATGAGTGCGCCTTTTGGGAGATTGGAGACCTCAACTGTAGCCCGTGCTGGCTTGTGGTCGCCAAAAAAAGAGGCAAAAACTTCGTTCATTTTTGGAAAATCAGCCATATTTTTTAGAAACACTGTTGTTTTGACAATGTTTGACTTGCTGGAGCCTGCCGCTTTTAACACTGCTTCAATATTTTTTAGTATTTGCCGAGTTTGATTTTCAACTCCGTCAACAAGACTGCACAAAAAACAAACCCTTTAGCAACAATTGCTTGTGAATAAGGTCCTATTGCTTCTGGAGCCTTGTTAGTTTTTATATATTTCATGATGTGACTGCTCCTTTACTTGCGCTTGATACTAATTTTGCGTACTTTGCCAAAATACCTCGTGTATACTGCGACTTTGGTGCTTTCCATTTTGCCAGCCTTTTTTTTATTTCAATACTCGAAAGTTCAACGTCAATTGTCTTTTTTGTGAGATCTATTGTTATCGTATCACCCTCATTTACTATTGCAAGTACACCACCGACTTGCGCCTCGGGTGCTATATGCCCAACCATAATGCCATGCGTACCGCCAGAAAACCTACCATCGGTAATAAGAGCAACATCTTTACCTAAGCCTGCTCCCATAAGCGCAGCAGAGGGAGAGAGCATTTCCCGCATGCCTGGACCGCCTTTTGGCCCTTCATAGCGGATAACAATAACATCATTTTTCTTAATCCTGCCTTGCAGAATCGCGTCAAGGGCTTCTTCCTCGCAATTAAAGACACGAGCAGGACCAGTGTGTTTTTTCATTTCCTTTCCGCTAAGTTTTAACACTGCGCCATCAGGGGCAAGATTTCCTCGCAAAATTATTATGTGATGCATTGGTGGAGCGAAAGGATTTTCAAGTGAATATATAATATCTTGATTTTTTGGTCGAGGACCAATATTTTTAAGATTTTCTGCAACTGTTTTTCCTGTGACTGTTAAGCAATCACCATGCAAGAGCCCTTTATCCAAAAGCATTTTCATTACCATGGGAATGCCGCCTATTTTATCTAGATCTTCCATTGCATAGGCTCCAAAAGGCTTAAAATTGCCAAGGAGTGGCACTTTTTTGCCAATGCGGGTAAAGTCATCGAGTATTAGTGGCACATCTGTATCATGAGCAAGTGCCAGAAGATGTAACACTGCATTTGTGGAGCCGCCCAGTGCCAAAACAACAGTTATTGCATTTTCAAATGCCTTTTTTGTCATAATATCTTTTACTCTAATGTTTTTTTCTAAAAGCATGAAAAGTGTTTCGATAGATGTTTTAACATCCTGCAGTTTTTTGGCAGAAATGCGATTTTTTGTATCAACTGCTGGGTGGGAAGCGCTGCCTGGAATGCTCATACCAAGCGCTTCGATTGCAGAACTCATCGTATTGGCTGTAAACATTCCTCCACAAGCGCCATTGCCCGGGCACGAGTTACATTCAACATCATATAATTCCTTCTCGCTAATTTTACCGGCAGCGTAGCTACCTACTGCTTCGAAAGTATTTACAATCGTTAAATCACGACCATGCAATTTTCCAGGTAAAATAGTACCTCCATAGAGAGTAAGCCCTATACTGTTGTTGCGAGCCAATGGCATTAGCGCTGCTGGAATTGTTTTGTCACACCCGGAAAGGGTAAAGGCAGCATCAGCCGCATACGCTTCGTGCATGGTTTCAATGCAATCAGCAATTAAGTCGCGGGAAACAAGCGAATACTTCATGCCTTCCATGCCCATTGTTTCGCCGTCTGTGACAACAGGGGTACCGAAAATAAAGCCTTTTCCATTATTTTTTTCAACTTCTTGTAACGCTATTTCCCCAAGTTCTTTTATATGGGCATTACATGGGGTTGCATTCGTATAGGGGCATGCAACAGTTACAATTGGCTTTTCAAAATCCTCATCTGTAAATCCAACAGCGCGGAGCATGGCGCGGGCCGGTGAGCGCTTAACCCAATTATTACCACCAGGTGTACCAGTAAGTTTATCGCTTCGTTTTTTCATATTAGTTTGTTTAGTCCATTAAGGTATGCTTTAACTGATGCGACCACAATATCGGTATCTGCACCAAAACCATAATAGATATTACCTTTATGTTTGAGTTGAATATGTACTTTACCAATATCATCGCTGCCCTTTGTTATTGCCTGGATTAAAAATTCTTCTAAATCTGCTTGCTTTTTTACTATATCATTTATGGCGTTAAATGAGGCGTCAATTGGTCCATTGCCGTGTGAGGTTGCAACAATCTCTTTGCCGTTTACTTGCAGTTTTACTGTGGCCATTGGTTTTAAGGGAAATCCACAGACAACCTCTAAAAGCGAAAGCACTAGACCCTTTTTGCCATTGGTATCTCCCATTAAAATTCGTAGATCCTCGTCATTGATGTCTTTTTTCTTATCGGCAAGGACCAAAAACTTTTGGTATGTCTCATCGAGTTTTTTTTGGGACACTTTATAACCAAGCCGGTCTAAGTGATGTCTTAATGCCGATCTGCCAGACCTGGCGGTTAAAATAAGGGAAGATGTTTTGATACCAACATCTTTTGGATCCATAACCTCGTAGTTAAGCCTGTTTTTAAGTATTCCATTTTGGTGAATGCCAGATGAGTGGGCAAAGGCGTTTCTGCCAACAATTGCTTTATTGGCCTGGACTGGTATGCGCATCAGTTGAGATACGAGCCTACTTGTAGCATAGATTTTTTTGGTGTTAATATTCGTTGTAGCA
This sequence comes from Candidatus Levyibacteriota bacterium, assembly GCA_016182425.1. Classification (GTDB taxonomy): domain Bacteria; phylum Patescibacteriota; class Microgenomatia; order Levybacterales; family UBA12049; genus JACPGP01. The sequence goes on along the minus strand of JACPGP010000007.1, from coordinate 15,222 downwards.
TGTAAGTCCTCTCTTGTTTTTAGTATCATCACAGCTTCCTCAAGCGAGGTATTTCCCGCTCTTTCTCCTACTCCATTCACAGTCACTTCTATTTGACGCGCGCCATTTTGTACAGCAGCAATTGAGTTTGCCGTGGCTAAACCCAAGTCATTGTGGCAATGTATGCTTACAATTACCCTGTCAATTCCCTTGACATTCTCGAATAAATACTTTATTTTTGTCCCAAATTCATCCGGCAAGCAGTAGCCGGTGGTATCGGGAATATTAACCGTTGTTGCGCCAGCTTTAATGGCGCTTTCGATAAACTTTGCTAAAAATGCATTGTCTGATCTTCCTGCATCCATGGCGGAAAACTCCACATCTTCAGCAAATTTTTTGGCATATTTTACTGCTTCGATTCCCTGCTCCATAATTTTTTCGCGAGTGGATTTGAATTGATATTTAATATGCACATCTGAAGAACTAATAAAAGTGTGAATTCGTTTACGTTTTGCAAATTGCAAACTTTCAACTGCAGCGTCTATATCTTCTTTGATTGCACGAGAGAGGGCACAGATAACAGGACGAGTGATTACTTTAGAGAGTTCTTGAATTGACTTTAAGTCTCCGGGACTCGAGATTGGAAAACCCGCTTCGATAATATCAACACCAAGCGCGTCTAAGGATTTTGCCACCTGGATTTTTTCGATAGTATTTAATTGGCAGCCAGGAACCTGCTCGCCATCGCGAAGGGTTGTGTCGAAAATAAAAACTTTATTTTTCATAAAAAAATCTCCCTCTGTTTGGGAGATTTTGTATTAATTTTAAGAGATCTTTTCTCCCAAACCACATTACTCCTTGAGAAGGAGTACAAGGTTAAGGAGAAGAATTCTTTTATTCATTATGTGTAGTATAGAAGGTTATGCTTCGTTTGTCAACGCTTACGCTGTTTGGCGGACTTCAAGTCGTTTGATTCTTTTTTCGTGATTGTCGACTTGTTGTCGGACTTGTTTTGCCTGGTGATCGCCGATAATTCTGTCCTCCCGCATGCCCTCAAGTTCTTTAACAATTTTGTCAAGCATATTAAATAATTTATCGTTTGTTTGTCGCAGTCTGTTCTCAAGTTTTTCAATAGCGGTATCCACAATAAACTGTGTTTCTCTGCGTATGCTTTGCGCAAAAACACTAAATCTTTCATCTAGATATTTTTTGGTAATGTATTCTTCTGAAGAATTTTTTTGTTTCATGGAATTTAGTATAACAGAGGGAAGATGAGAGTTGTCAAGAAGATTTTTGTAGGGGTGCCAAGGCGTGAGTTCCGTAAATTACGGTAAGGGGCGCGACGTTGTGTCGCTTGCTTGATTGCTAACGCAATCGCATCCCTTAGCTCACGCCATGGCTTCTCCCTAGCACGAATATACGGAACGCCGCTGATTGCACTAGCGATGACGGCGAAGAGGATATCTCCTGAGTCCCCTGAGGAAAGACCTCACCATGTTGGCGTCATGCTGGATGCCAGTGGTGTAGACGTTGCTCCGTGGTCGTACACCAAAGACCAGACGTAGTATTGCTGCCTCCCCAACTTGAAGATGAACCCGGATACCTTCCATTTTTACCCGTTTTGCCATACATTGCTTGCCCCTTTCTATACTAAAACTCCCGCTTGAGCCGACCAAAGCTGATAACAAATGCCTTGTTAGCAAATTAGGCCAGCTCAAATTTTTTCATGTTCCGTACTTTGTTAACGTGCAAGAGAATAAAACAAAAAAACAACGCTTCAGATTGCTTCCTCTGTGCGTTGTTACCGCTTATGATTACTTAAGATCATTTTTGTTTTTCTGGGCGAAGGCTGCGGACTTGGGCGCCGGTTTGCCACATTTCGGAGTTTTTCATTTTGTCTAATTCTTTTTGCAGTTTTTGCTTATAATCTTTTTTACTGTTTGCTTTGATAACTACTTCTGCTTCTTTTCCAGACTTTACTCTGGCATAAAGCTCTGCAAATACAGGCTCGACTGCTTTTTTAAACTTTTCTTTCCAGTCAAGTGCGCCCCGCTGCGCTGTGGTTGAAGTATTGGCAAACATCCAGTCCATGCCGTTTTCAGAAATTAAAGGAATTAAACTTTGGGTTGCTTCCTCAACTGTTTCATTAAAGCTTTCGGATGGTGAGTGGCCTTTTTTTCGAAGCAAGTTGTACTGCGCTTCCATAATGCCGGCAATGGCGCCCATTAATACTCCCCGCTCGCCTGTTAGATCGCTAAATACTTCTTTCTCAAACGTTGTCTCAAACAAATAACCAGAGCCAATGCCAATACCCATGGCCAAAACTCGTTTCATTGCTTTTTTTGTTGCATCCTGAAAAATAGCAAAGCTGCTATTAATACCTTTTCCTTCCAAAAAGTGCTTGCGAACAGTACGTCCTGCTCCTTTTGGCGCAACTAAGATAACATCAACATTTTCTGGCGGAATTATTTTAGTATGTTTTTTATAGGTAATGCCAAAACCATGAGAAAAACAGAGTGCTTTGCCAGATGTTAAATGTTTTTTAATAAGCGGCCAACTTTGAATTTGTCCCGCGTCAGAAAGAAGGTAGCAAATAATAGTTCCTCGTTTTACTGCCTCTTCAATCTCAAAAAGTGTTTTACCTTCCATCCAGCCGTCTTTTTTGGCTTTTTCAAACGACTTCCCGCCTTTTCGCTGGCCGACAATGACATTAAAACCATTGTCTCGCAGATTAAGTGCCTGGGCTGGGCCTTGCACGCCATAGCCAATAACAGCAATCACCTCGTCTTTAAGTACTTGCTTTGCTTTTGACAGTGGAAATTCTTTTCTGGTAACAACTTCTTCGGTCACGCCACCAAAATTCATTTTTGCCATAAAGTTATAGAGCTTTGTTAATGTAGGAAACAAGACGGTCTAGGTTTTTTTTGCATATACACTTTTTACTTCAACAATTTTACGAATGCTTTCTATTACTCTTATTGTATTGTACTCCGTCATATTAGCAATAATTGTAAATTTTGACAAGCCCTTGGTTTTTGTTTCGTACACCGATAACTTTTCCACGTTAATTTTTCTTCTAACAAAAATACCGGCAATTCTATAAAGAACACCCGGTTTGTTTTCAGATTCAACAATTATTTTGTATTGCGCTGTATCCATACTATTCCAATCTTATCTCCTCCACTGATGCGCCGGTTGGCATCATGGGAAAAACATTTCCCTCTTTTTCTACATGCACTTCCAGAAGATAGGCTGTTTTTGATGAAAGCATAGTATCTATTGCTTTTGAAAGCTGGCTTCTTTTTTCCACTTTTAATCCCTTGATACGAAATCCTTTGGCCACAGCGACAAAATCTGGGTTGTCAAGGTCAACAAAAGAGTAACGTTTGTCAAAAAATAACTCTTGCCATTGCCGGACCATGCCCAAATAGTTATTGTTAAGAAGTACTATTTTAACAGGGAGTTTTTCTTGGGTAATTGTGGCTAGTTCCTGAATAGTCATTTGAAAACTGCCATCTCCAATAACAGCAATAACTTCTCGTTTGGGACTGGCTAATTTTACGCCAATGCTGGCGGGGAGGGCAAATCCCATGGTGCCAAGACCACCGGAGGTAACAAAGCTTTTTTGTTTTGTAAACTTGTAATATCTTGCTGCCATCATTTGATGCTGACCGACATCGGCCACAATAACTGCTTCCCCTTTGGTTTTTTTGGATAACAGGTCAATTACCTCTGTCATTTTAATATGGGAGGTGGTCGGTGCCATCTCGGGTTTGATGGCTTTTTCATATTCAATTTTGTCACATGCGCGAAACTGGGAAAGCCACTTCCTGTGGGTATTCTTTTTAATCATGGGAATAAGTTTTTGTAAGACTTCTTTAACGTCACCAGCAATGGAAATTGTTTCCTTTACTATTTTATTATGCTCCGATGGATCAATATCAATATGAATAATTGCCGCCTTTGTGGCGTAGTCTTTAACCCGGCCAGTGACTCTGTCATCAAATCGCATGCCAAGGCTGACTAGAACATCTGCTTTATTGGTGAGCACGTTGGGACCATAATTGCCATGCATTCCCAGCATTCCCGCATAGAGGGGATGATTGGTAGGAAAAGATGACAGGCCATGCAATGTTGCGGCAGCGGGGAATCCGCCTTTTTCCACAAGTTTCCTGACCTCATTTTCGGCATGGGCTATTTGCACGCCATGGCCAATTAAGATATATGGTCGTTTGGCCTTATTCAAAAGTATAGCTAAAGCTTTGATTTGTTTTTTTTGTTCCTCTATTTTTGGGTAGAGTTTTTTGGCCGTATATGGTCTGTACAAATACTCTGCAATTTCGGCTTGAGCATTTTTGGTAATGTCAATAACCACTGGTCCTGGTCTGCCACTTTGAGCAATGGCAAAGGCTTTGGGGATAATTTCGCCGATTTCCGAGGCGCGGGTTACTTGGTAATTCCATTTGGTAATTGGTGTTGTAATACCAATAACATCTGCTTCTTGAAAGGCATCGGTGCCAACCAAATGAGCTGTTACTTGTCCAGTGATGCACACAATAGGAACAGAGTCCATTAAAGCATCGGTAATGCCTGTCACTAAATTTGTTGCTCCTGGACCTGATGTGGCTAGACATACGCCTGGTTTTCCAGTCATGCGAGCGTATCCTTCGGCAGCATGGGCTGCTCCTTGCTCGTGTCTTACCAAAATGTGGCGAATCTTTTTGCGGTAGTGATAGAGTGAATCGTAGACTGGCATAATAGCGCCACCAGGGTAGCCAAAAATAAGATCAACCCCCTCTTTTAAGAAAGCTTCCATAAGCATATGTCCGCCAGATATTTTTTTTGTTTTCATATAAAAAAAATCCCGCTTGCGGCGGGAGTTGCTTGTTTGCTTTGCAATCGTTCTCCCACTCGCTTAGGCGAGATCAAGAAGGACGAGGGTAACAATGGCAAACTTTTTCACTAGAAAAATTGTATCTAATTTCTCTATAAAAATCAATGAGGAAAATTTATCCTGTTTGGGTGGAAACTACCCGTTCGTTGGAGAGACCAAAAGTGGTGCCGTGTTTTTTAAACATGTTCCAGTAGTTTTGTGATTTCTTTTTGTTTTTCTTGCCGTGCATTGCCGCAAGCCAAGCTCCTGCATCTTCAATTCGCATTCTGGCAGTTTGAATCATAACAAGCATCCATTCAAAAAAGGACTGGTGGTACTTGCCTACTCTTTCGATTCTCTGCTCGACCACCACACCACTAAACTGGATTTCCAGCTCTTTGGAGGAAGAGGCCAGCCGCTTGAGCTCAATAAGAATCATTTCTATCTGTTGGGAAACTACCTGCGATTCTTTTTTGGCAATTCTTTCCGAGCCATGCAAGATTTCTCGTCTGTAATCAATGCCTGGTTCGACACCTTGTCTTTTTTCTTTTTTAAGTTGAGCAAGATCAAGGTCCTGCCCTTCTTGGAGATCACCAGCGTCTTGGTATTTTTTCTCTTTTGTTTGGTTCCCCAGTAACTGTTGCCAAAAATCTTTTGCTCCTTCTTTTACGACATCGTTTGCAAATGACTTAACTGCCCCTCCGCCCAAGTTTCGGATTGCCTCGACTGGGTTTTGATCCACATACTGGGTTGTTTGTTGTTTTGGTTTTTTCTGTGTTATAAGTTGCATAAGTCGGGTTTACCTTATCACAGATTGCGTAAGAAATCAAGCGTTTTTTGCTGTCTAAGGATTGAGGCGAGCAGATATTTATTTGCTTCCAGATTTTTTCGCTCTGTTTCGTCTTTTGCTTTTTGAATTGCCTCATCTATTTCTTTTGGTTCAACAGTGATGTTTTCGGTTTCGGCAATTTTTTGTAATCCAAACTCGAGTTTTATATCATTTTCTGCTCTTTTGGCATACTCTTCCCTAAGACTTTGTGGGGTTCTGTTTGTTGAGCTTAGGTATTGATCAAGCGTTAACCCTAGCTTTTTGACCTCATCCAGGGTTTGGCTAAGAAGCCTCTCTACTTCGTGCTCGGTAAGTAGGCTTGGGATAGTAACAGTTGTTTGTTCAAGCAGTGCTTTGACAATCTCATCAAAATTTGGGGGCTGTTGTTCCTTGCCTGGAATGACAATTTTTGACTTGGCGGTTATTTTTTGAATTACATCTTTATAGTTTTCAAGTTTAACTTCTGGGGCTTCACAGGTTAAGGCAATAAACTGCCAGTCTTTTCCTTCTTCCAACTTCTCGACATGAATTTTCGGATTAACAATGGGTTTAATATTGTGTTGTTTTACTGCTTCGATGTAGGCCTGAGGGAGGAGTTTTCTTAAGACCTCTTCTCTAACCTTATCGGTATCAATATTTTCCTGTACTAGTTTTTTTGGGGCTTTGCCTTTACGAAATCCCGAAATTTTTGCGTTTTTAGACGTTTCTTCAACTACCTCATCCCATGTTTTTTTCACTTCATTTGCCGGAATAGTTATGGTTAATTTTATTGTGCCGTCTTCTAATTTTTGTATGGCTGATGTAATATTCATACTGTATTTCTTGGTGGGTCGGAGAGGAATCGAACCTCCAACCCTTTCGGGATATGGTCCTAAACCATACGCGTATACCTAGTTCCGCCACCGACCCCTCGTTAGGATCTTATTATATCCTACTTATAGCGAAATGGGAAGGCTTTCTGGACTCTTTAGAGCAAAAGCCTCAATTTTTTGCATAATTCCATCTACCCGCTCTGCCCAGGTTGGTGAAGCGGCGTAGAATTTGCCTATTTGATAGACATCTTTTGTCCCCCATTTATCTATGTAGGTTGTTTTGAGTTCTTTTGAGATTGTGGTAATTGCCTGGTTCCAGGAGTTGAAGAGAATCATGTTGTCTCCGTATATCCCCCATCCCCAGGCATTGTACGAATTGTAGGGTATTTGGTGCCCGAAGGTTGATTCAACACCGGAAATAGCAACAAGCAATCTATAGTCTATTTGGTTTTTATCCGCCTCTGTAACAAAGATAGATGCGTATGGTGCTAAAGGTGAATTGTAAGTTTGTAGATATTTTTTTAGGATATTTATTCTACGGTCTTCTTGTATTTGCACAAAACTGGCTGTAGGCACGGCAGACGCACCCGCTAAGCTTTGGGCGAATACTTGGTGAGTAAATCTAAGGTTAATATAGATAACTACAAGTAGAAGAAAAAGGAAACCCTTTTTTCCCATAAAAAAATCCTAACGTATGGGGTTTTGAAGACCATACCTTAGGATCTGTCAAGGATTATACCATGCAACTATAGGTTTGTCAAGTGGTTTACTATAAGCCTGCCTGCCGGCAGGCAAGGCTATTGAAGCTGATTCATAAAGTATGAAACACCTCTTGCCCAGCTGCCATTACTCGAAGGTGTATAGCGGGTCATAATTTGTTCCGGGGTCTCAAGACCTTTATTTTTATAGGTGGTGGCCAGGGTTTTTGTTACCTGATAGATTCCTTCGGGATAATCTGTAAAGCGTTTTACATTCTTGCCGTAAATACCAAATCCCCAACAATTGTTGGATTCCTCGGGCGCCTTGTGGCAGAGGTTTGATTCCTGCATGGCAATAGAGGGAATGAGTCGAAAATCAAGTCCAAATGCATCGGCATGGGTTACCACATCTTCTGCATAGGGTTCAAGAGGAGATTTGTATTTTGCAAAAAACTGTCTAATTATTTCAACTCTCGCATCTTTTTCTGAGATTTCCTCTTTTGTTAGGTTTTGAACGGGAGGAAGGGCCGCGTACGCGACTTTGGGTTTTTGCATTTTGCTTGTCTGATATGGATGTTGATAGTTCTTTTGATAAGAGAGATAAGCAATCGCCATAATCTGTAGAATTAAAACTAAAGGAGTTATGACGATAAAACTTGTGAGCAGGAATGCTTTGCGCATGTCGGTATTTTATAGTTACATACTTTATCTCTATTGTCAAGTTTTAAGGCTTTTGTTAGAATTAGTTTGCTTTGCCGAAGTGATGGAATGGTAGACATGCAGTGTTCAGAACGCTGTGAGAGCAATCTCGTGGAGGTTCGAATCCTCTCTTCGGCACAAAATTTATTTACAAGATGGTATACGCTATACTCTTGAGTATGATACAATATTAGAGTGAAATGGAGTTCTAATTTTGCCTATGTAATTGGTTTAATAACCACTGATGGAAGTTTATCTATTGATGGGCGGCATATTAATTTAACCTCTAAGGATATTGACCAGATTGAAACGTTCGCCAGCTTATTGAACCTTAAAAATAAAATAGGAATAAAGCATAGTTCTCATAATCCAAACGGTACATACTATCAAATTCAATTTGGCAACGTAAAGATGTATAAATTCTTGCAATCAATTGGACTTACTCCAAATAAAACGAAAACATTAAGGGCATTGAAAATTCCTCATATTTATTTTGCCGATTTTTTGAGAGGTCATTTAGATGGAGATGGATATACATATAGTTATTGGGATAAACGATGGAAAAGTAGCTTTATGTTGTATACAGGGTTTTTATCAGCAAGTGAACAGCATATTACATGGCTCCAAAAGGAGATTAATCGTATATACGGATTATCTGGGGCAGTTAGGTTTCAAGGAAAATCTACGTTTAGCTTAAAATTTGCGAAAAAAGAATCATTGATTATTTTAGAAAAAATGTATCATAGTAAAAAAATACCTTTCTTGAAGAGAAAATACTCGAAAATCCAGCTTGCATTAGATATAATTAAGAAGTAAGATATAACACACGCCGAGGTGGGGAAACTGGTATACCCGCTACCTTGAGGTGGTAGTGCTATAAAAAGCGTGCAGGTTCGACTCCTGTCCTCGGCACCAAGGACTCTTAGCTCAGCTGGTAGAGCGCTTCATTTACACTGAAGATGTCGGGGGTTCGAATCCCTCAGAGTCCACAAAAAAGGTTTTATGATAAAATAGTTTCGCGCCGAGGTAGCCTAGGTGGTCATGGCACGTGTCTGAAGAACACGCTATCGGTGTTCGACTCACCGCCTCGGCACATATGCGGGTGTAGTTCACCGGTAGAACGCTTCCTTGCCCCGCCTGCCAAAGCTATGCGGTGGTAGTTCAGTGGTAGAACGCTTCCTTGCCAAGGAAGAGGTCGCCGGTTCAAATCCGGTCCACCGCTCCGAACGGGGTGCTAACCCCATCGTAGTCCCGAATATATTGACATATTTTAGCTATTGACATGATTCTGATTTTCTGATATTCTGAAAAAATGAAAACAGTTAGCATTGTTCGAGATAGAGGTCAATTAACCATTCCTGATTCAATTCGTAAAATGGTTACTTGGGTTAATCCTCAATCTGCTGTTACTATTTCAGTTGTTAAATCTGATGAAATAGTAATTAAACCTCACCAAAAGCAAGTAGATTGGGATAAAATTTGGGAAGGAATAAGAAAATCAAGAGCTATTAAAGGTAGGAACGCAGTTAGTGCGGTAGAAGTTTTACAGAAAGACCGTAATAGTCACTAATGAAATCTTTAGTAATTGATTCTTCAGTAATAGTTAAATGGTTGAATCAAACAAAAGAACAAAATCTTGAACAAGCTGATAAAATTCTGCAACAAGCTCGTAATAATGAAGTAGAACTACTTGCGCCCGAGTTGGCAAAATACGAAGTAGGCAATGTACTTATAACTAAGGGTGTTGCGTATAATGAAGTGGAAATTTCCCTTACTATGCTTTACTCTTTTCCGATTACCTTTATTCCCGAGTCGTTGGATTTAGCAGAACAAACATATAACATAGCTGATAGGTTAGAAATCACCTATTATGACGCTTCATTTTTATCACTTGCAAAACAATACGATGCCATATTAGTTACAGATAATATAAAACATCAAGGTAGAGATTCAAATATTAGAGTCATAGCGCTTAAAGATTACTAGTGAAAATAATAAGCTCTGCGTTTGAGCACAATCAAAATATTCCAAAAAAATATACCTGTGATGGGGAGAATGTGAGTCCTGCGTTTTCTTTTGTGGACGTTCCCAAAAATGCAAAAAGCCTGGTACTTATTGTTGACGATCCGGATGCCACTATTAGTACTTTTGTCCACTGGATAGTATTTAATATCAACCCAGCAGTTAACGAAATTGCAGAAAATAGCATTCCGCAAGGCGGGGTTGAGGGTATGACAGATTTTGGCAAACCTGGCTATGGTGGCGCATGTCCACCCTCGGGCACGCACAGATATTTCTTTAAACTCTATGCACTCGATACCACACTCAATCTTTCATCAAACGCAGGCAAAAAGGAAATTGAGCAAGCCATGCAAAATCATGTTCTTGCGTCAACAGAATTAATCGGCCTCTACAGCCGTTCCAAATAATCCCGATGTTTCTACCTATTCAACACCCGGTGTTGGTTTATACATTATTGATCTGGTTCAGCTAACCATTGAGGATTAATTGGAGGAGTAACTTTTGTTGCTTCTAACCCTACAACAATACCATCAAGTATGCGTCTTCTGGTATTAGGTTCTACTATAAATTCGCCAATCAATTCTCTTATTCCTGGTTCTTGGAAAGTAGCTGCGATGAACTCAGCATTATTTGGCAATCCTGCTTTTTCTCGATTTTCAAGTACTCTTGAGGTTGCAAGCCCAAATACCAAGCGGTACTGACTATCTATTACTTCAGGTGGCTGATTATGGATTGTCGTCTCCATAGCAGGCACCCCCTCTGTAATAAGGATACGTAAATATTCAGAAAAATCAGTTAAATTCCTTGTTTTTTGATCAAATTGGTCTAAAGGTGATGATCCTGGTAACTGTTCTTGTGTCATTGGCTGATATTATAGCATTTTCTTATGTTCAAATCTGTACTTATTCAACACCCGGTGTTGGTTTTTATACAGCAGAAAATAACATGCCTGTTTGGTACATAATATAGAGGCCAAAAGCAAGACTAAATACCCCAGAAGCGAAGATTAGATACTTGTGTATTGATTCACTTTTCTTTTTGATTAGTATTACTGTTGTGCCAAAGGCAGTAGTGATAAGCATCATGCCGGAAATAACACCAAAGTGAAAAATAAGAAGGTATACTATTGAAAGTCTTGGATCCTTAATGGTGCTCAAAACAAGAAGAGTAATTGCTGCACTTCCAGCGAGTCCATGGACAAGCCCAACGATAAGCGGTCGAATAGTATGAAACAAACCCAAAAAATGTACATGCTCATGGGTATGTGTTTGGTGACTTTTATGTTGGTGGGTATGGGAATGGATAATAATAGTTGCTAATCCTAAAGCAACAAGCATCACACCAACAAAAAATTCAAAACCTAATCCAAGTTTTGGCGGCAGGGTTAAAGAAAATAAAATAACAGGGATAGCAACAAGTGTCACGCTTGCAGAATGGCCTATTCCCCATAACACCCCAATCCGAGTTGCAGTGCGGATACTTTGCTCTCTGCTAACAAATGTGGTAATCGCTGCGATATGGTCGGCATCGGTGGCATGGCGCAGCCCAAGCAAGAATCCAAGACCAAGAACAGAAAACATAAGAGACATATATAGAAAGCTGGCCGCAGAATATACAGTGTTAAAGAAATTTGACAAAATTATTTTTTTTATCGACCAGAATATTTTTTGGTTTGGTTGGTTTATCGGTTAGTTCAAAACCCATAATAATTATTTCCTCTCCCGTTTTAATAAGATGGGCGGCTGCTCCATTCATACAAATGATACCAGAACCCCCTTTACCCGCAATGATATATGTTTCCAGTCTGGCACCTGACGTATTGCTTACTACCAATACCTTTTCACCTGGCCAAAAGCCCGCTTTTCGTATTAAATTCTCGTCTATTGTAATACTACCAACGTAAGCCAGGTTTGCTTCCGTTACTCTTGCTTTGTGGATTTTTGAGCGTAATACCCATCTCATTTATTTTTATATTACTACAGCCTATCTTTGGAGTCAATTTTTGGCGCAGTTACATGGCTGCCGAGCCTGGATTCGAACCAGAATAAACGGATCCCCGCCTGCAAAGGCCTGAGCTGCGGGACATGGATTCGAACCATGATACTGGGATCCAAAGTCCCATGTCCTACCATTAGACGATCCCGCAGCACAAATCTTAGCAATGGCGGGCAGGCAAAGTCCGTTGTCCTACCATTAGACGACCCGGCAATAACTTCTCTATAATACTAAATATAGAGGCTGTATTCAAGAAAAGAGGATTTATTTAGTTGCTCCTGTGTTCAATGTATGTTTGAAGGAGGAAAAGCGCGTTGTTTTTGGCAATTGTCAAGACGTGTTGGTCTTCACATACTTTGGTGATAGCTGCAATATCTTCTGGTGAGGCAGTGACTGTTTGTGTGGTGAAAGGGAACATAAGCGAATCATCACTATTGATATGAGCAAGACTTAAAGAATGACCAAATTCGTGCAGCAGGGTATGCAGCAGTTCCGTTTTGTTTATATTGAAATAAATATCAATTCTTTGCTCTTTGGGATTGTAGATTCCCTCCTCTGGTCTTCTTTCAAGCTCCTTCTTAAAGGTTTGAATTGTTTGGTTTAAGGAACCAACCTGCACATTGTACGACTCTGTGGCCCGATTTAGTTTTCGGGCCAGTTCGTTTAGTTTTTCCGCTTGAGCTTTTAGTTCCTCCTGCTCTTTTTTTAGTTTTTCATATTCATCTTTTGGCGCGCCTCCCTGGTCGTTCCAAAACTTAACTTGATTGTCGAATGCACTTAGGCGGTCCTTAAAGCTTTGGGCTAATTTTTCGTACTCCGCAATTTCTGAAGACAGAGAACTTTTTTCGCTACCAAGTTGCCCCTCTAATTCACTGATTTGATTGTTGAGTGATTGCCTTTGGTCAAATATCAAATTAACCGTTAATGTGGCGTTTGGATCGTATGAGAGCATCTTTTTATCTGTAGTACTATTCCAGGTACTGGCTGCTTGTTGGGTAATTTGTAGAAATTCTTCTTTTGGTAGGTTAAACCGAGGATCAACAGAACCAATTTTATATGGTTTCGGTGTGTCACAGGCTGATTTGTAAAGAAATTCTTGGTGCCATGCCGATAACGGTTTATGATATGGGAAAACATTTATGGCAATAATAAGGGTTGTGACAAGATAAATAAAAAATTTTATCATTAGATTTCAAAAAGTAAGGGCGCGAATTTTTTTAACATCGTTTTCGATCTGCTTTTTCATCTCATTAAGCCTTGAAAAATTTTTTACCTCCCGAATAAAATCATGTATTTGAAATGAAATAATTTTATTATACAAACTTCCGGAAAAATCTAGAATATGAATTTCCAAAACTGGCTGAGTCTCTCCCAAGACAATTCGTGGGCCAAAAAAGAGAGCTGCTTTATAAAACTTTTTCTCGTATTTTACCAAAGCGGCAAAAACGCCCTGTCTTTGATCTTTGGGGACCGCTGTTACATTAAGGTTTAATGTGGGAAACCCAAGTGTTCGACCCTGCTTGTTTCCTGTCATTACCCTGCTTTGATACCAGTTTTTTTTATTTTCCTCCATATCGCCTAACTAACTGTCGTAAAAGAAAATAGATTAGATTATTAAAAATGCCAAAGAAAAGAACAAGCATCATAAGCTCTATCGATGTCAAAACATTTATGCTATCTTGTAGAACTTTTGCAAAATTGGTAAATACTTCCCATGAATTGGTGCGCTGTATTCTGCCAATAACCAGTCCAAAGGCAATAACAAAATTTGTCATAACTATGATGCGTCTTACATACTTTCTTTTTTTGTATCTTTTTAGGAGTATTTTTTCAATTGGGTAGAGCCCGAAAAGAAACGTCGCAAATCCAGCAAGGATGATAATATTATATTGTAAGACAAGAATAATTTTATCAGACCCCTCGACACTAAGGAATTGGTTTTGGAAATGAATAATATCGGTAAGCATGTAGATGGTATTAGGAATAAACAACAGCCACAAGAAGCCAAAAACTGCCTTCTTCATTGGTGATTTTACTTTTAGAGTAAGCCAACCCAAAACAACGGCAATAATACCAAGTGAAATATTACCAGTGATCCAGAAAGTATTATAGAAAAGGATATTCATTATTTACATGCTACAATAATACGAAATATGATGAGAAACATCAGGTCTTATTATACATTAACTACTATATTTTTTGCTATTTTTATATCTATAGTAACATGGATAGCTTACCCACTCGTGTATGCCAAAATGGAAAGTATTACTTCTCCTCTGCCCCCCTCGCTTACTATGATAGACAATAATCAGGTGACAACTCTTGACCTTTGGTTTCCTAAGGAAACTGTTTTGGGAAGTCAAATAGAAAAGCCTGAAATTACTGCAAAAGCGGCTTTTGTCTATGATCTTGCAACAGACAAAACGCTTTTTGCCAAAAACGAAAAAACAAGACTTCCCATGGCCTCTCTGACCAAAATTATGACTGCTATTATTGCTCTTGAGAACAAAAAGCAAAATGATAGATATATTGTTTCACAAAATAATATTGTGGGAGAAAACAGCATGGGGTTAACAACTGGCGAGGTTTTGACCCTTGAAGAACTTTTGTATGGCCTTATGCTTGCTTCGGGAAATGATGCGGCAGAGGTCTTGGCAGGGAGTTATGTATCTTCGCGTGATGGGTTTATCCAAGCTATGAATAATAAAGCAAAGGCGCTGGGGCTTTTGGACACAGATTTTACCAACCCCAGTGGCTTGCAGGGCGATGGCAATCAGTATTCAACCGCCTATGATTTGTTGGTTATCACAAAGTACGCTCTGCAAAACTTTCCGCTTTTTAGAAAAATCGTCTCAACATATGAGTACACAATTCCCTATACAGAGACACATAAAGCTTTTTACTTATTAAACGATACAAATCTTTTGACTTCCTATCCAGGTGTTAAAGGGGTAAAAACCGGCTACACGCCAGAGGCAGATCTTTGTTTGGTAACCTATCTTGATTACGAAGGACATCAAATAATTGGGGTTTTACTGGGAAGTGAAAATAGGCGGGGTGAAATGAAAGAACTACTGGATTACTCTTTGAAGGTTTTAGGCAATAAGCCACCACTTCATAACTGATTGCTTGTAGTTTTTTAGCTTCAGTGTTACAATGATTCTAGTGGGCCGAGGTGGTGGAATGGCAGACACGAAGGCCTTAAGAGCCTTTATCCTAAAAGGGTGTGAGGGTTCGAATCCCTCTCTCGGCACAGAATCGGGGCGTAATTCAGTTGGTAGAATGCGCGGTTTGGGACCGTGATGTCGCCCGTTC
>JACPGP010000008.1 GCA_016182425.1 Candidatus Levyibacteriota bacterium | reverse complement strand
TGCCTATGGGCCACTTCCCGGAGCAAAAAACCCAAACATTCTTATGTTTACAAATCCGTATAAAAATAAAAAAGAAGTACACCAATTTCTTCAAGGAATAGACATAACAAAAAGCGTTGCTGCAACGAATAATCTGGGGGCGCATCTTACTCACCGGCAAAAACTCTACACAATTCCAATAGGCGCTGGAGAGGCTGATATTGTGGCCTTTCTCCTCAACGACCAATCTGCACAGCCATCGCTGGCAGCACAAATTGCTATGAGTGAGGAGCTGAAAAAAGACAATCGGTATAAACTTGTTTTTGAAAAAGACGACTTTGTTGTTTTTAGAAAAAAGTAGTATAGTAAATCTATGATCACAGTTACAAAAGCCTCAGGCACTAGGGAACCGTTTAGCGAAGAAAAACTGCGGCTATCCATCCAGCGAGCGGGTATACCAGCCGATATACAAGACCAAGTTATTGCCCACGTTAACAGCAAACTTTACGACAACATTCCCACCTCGGAAATATACCAGCACCTCGGTGAATTTTTGGCGTCATCCAATCCTCATGCAGCGGCAAAATACAGCCTAAAACAGGCCATCATGGCGCTTGGCCCAACCGGCTATCCGTTTGAAAACTTTATTGCGGAAATTGTCAAAACACAGGGGTATCAAACAGAGTTACGTTCTATTATTCAAGGCGCCTGCATTGGTCACGAAATAGATGTGATTGCCCAAAAAGAAAGCAAAGACGGCAGGGAAAAAGTCATGATCGAAGCTAAATTCCATAACCTGCCCGGTACAAAAACAACTATTCATGTTGCTCTTTACACAAAGTCCCGCTTCGATGATGTTCGTTTGAATAACAACTTTACCCAGGCCTGGATTATCACCAACACCAAAGCCACCTCCGATGTGATTGCCTACGCCCAGTGCAGTAGCATGAGAATTATCAGCTGGAACTATCCCGAAAAAGGGAATCTGAGAGACCTCATAGAGCAATCCGGGCTAGCCCCAGTTACTACACTGACTGACCTTTCCCTAAACCAGATGCAAAAACTTTTAGAACAGGGTGTCATTCTTTGCAAAGATGTTTGTAAAAAACCCTCCCTTCTTGATACGCTTGGCATTGAAGAAGAAAAAAAGAAACATATTCTCTCTCAAGCCGCCTTTGTCTGCAATCTATGAGCTGGCAAGTGCTTATTGCTGTAAGCCTTCTTTGTTATTCTGTAACCACACTGTTGCAACGGGTTTTTCTAAAAGACAGCAAAATAAACCCGGTATTATTTGCTATATACTTCCAATTTTTTACCGGGGTATTTATAGGCATATTTGGATTTGCGCTAAGCGATATGTCTCTTCCTCCATTACGGCCATTTTTAGGTAATTTATTGCTTATGGCTGTTTTGTATGCACTAGCTAACACTCTTATCTTTAACGCCCTTAAGCAGATTGAGGCCTCGCGATTTGCTATTATCTTCTCAAGCCGAACGTTGTTTACCATTTTTGCTTCTTCACTTCTCCTTAAAGAGGGCTTAACACTACAGCAGTTTGGTGGAGCCTTTCTTATTCTTACTGGTATCGTTGTTGCCAATATGAAAACGAAAATGTTTATTTTTGGAAAGACTGAATTTCTAGTTTTGGTTGCAGCAGCTTGTTTTGGATTCGCTCTAACTAATGACAGTTTTCTCCTCAAGTCATTTTCACTATATCCTTACGCTTTTATTAATCTTATATTCCCTGCAATATTTCTCTTTTTACTCAATATTTCTAAAATAAAGGATGGGTCTTTTTTCTTTAAGGCAAAATTCTTTGGCAGGATGATTGTTATAAGCTTTTTATATGCCGTAAGCGTGCTAACATTCTTCTCTGCTTTACAAACAAGTGGTAACTCTTCGCAAATTTCCGCAATTAGTACAGTCAGCGTTATTATTACCGTCATTCTTGCAATAATATTTCTTAAAGAACAAGAAAATATGGGCAAAAAAATTCTCGGCGCTATTTTGAGCTTTATCGGTCTTCTGCTTATTACACGTTAGATTTTGTAAGTTTTTCATGGATTAGAATCCTCCTTGACATTCTTTTTCTACGTAGGTACAATGTAATTACTATGACAACTACAATTATTGCGATAGGAAACTCACGTGGCATACGTATTCCAAAACCCGCTCTTATTGAAAGTGACCTTGGGGAACAGGTTGAGTTGTTGGTAAAAAAAGGTGAAATAAAAATTGTTCCCGCAAGGGTAAAAAGTACATCAAAAGGCGCCACATTATTACTTTCAGAAAAAACATTGGCAACTGATTGGGATCGACCAGAAGAGGATAAAGCATGGGAAAATTTGCAGTAGGTAGCGTTGTTTTAGTTACCTTCCCATTCTCCAATTTAAGAGGTCAGAAAATCCGTCCAGCTTTGATCTTAGCAAACGCTGAATTTGGCAATCTTGTTTTATGTCAAATCACTTCAAAATCTTACACAAGCAAAATAGCTATTTGTATTACATCTGAAGATTTTGCCAGTGGGAATTTACCAGTGACAAGCTTTGTAAGGCCAGATAAGTTATTCACAGCAGATACAACTATTATTAAAGATGTTGCCGGTCAATTAACCCCAAAGGCTAAAAATAAGGTTTTACAAAGTGTTCGAAAATTATTCTCTGGCTAGTTTGGTGCGTTCGTATTTGTCAGCCATAAAGCCATTGGGGAGAGTTGTTAGCTTATCAGCATACAATAAAAAGCCATTGCGGATAGTGTGGTTGCCAAACTTTTCGTTGATTATATCTATTGTCTCCTGTAAAGAATTCTGCTTTGCGCAGTCAAAAAAAGAAAGGGTCACATTTTCTTTATCCTCTAAATTCTCTACCCACACCGAAATCATTCGTACATATTCTAGCTTTCCACTTCCGATGTGGAAACTTGGATGTAGGAGAAAGAATATTTCCTTTCCTGTGTCAAAATAGCCGTCGTAGGTTTTCCTTCCAGAAATAATTGTGTTTCCTCGTAAAGAAATGCCAACAGTCCGAGCAACCTTTTTGAGCCTGCGAAGTTTAATTCCAATCTCTTCGCATAGTTCATAAATATTTTGTAAAACAACTCGCTGATCGTATTCATTTTTAGGCAAACAGTAATTTCTGCCCACTGACTTTATTTCTGGAGCTTGCGTGTAAGGAATAACATGAGAATTATCAATTGCTAAGCCAATATTTTTAAGAAAGTGCGCTTCTGCATTCCCAAATTCAGCAACAAGATATACTAATGATACCTTCTTTAGTTGCAAAAGGGTATAAATCCCAATTTTGTTTAGTCTAAACTTTATTCGCTCACCAATACCGCAGATATCGGTAAGTTTTGCATGTGCATAAATGTTATCAACATTTTCTGGTGTAATAGTAACAACGCCGTTGGGTTTCTTAAGACCAGACGCTAATTTTGCCAGCATTTTGTTGTAGGAAATACCAATAGAAACAGTAATATATTCTCCAATTTCTTTTTGAATTCGTTTTTTTATGATAGAGATAAGATTGTCTGTATTGTTAAATAAATGAACACTATGTGACACATCAATAAATACTTCATCAATCGAGAAAACCTCAACATAAGGAGAATAATCTTTGGCAATGGCCACAAACTTCTTGGCAATTTCCCAATACTTGACAAAATCCGCAGAGACAAATTGTATACTAGGGCAAATTTTCTTAGCATCGTAGATGTTTGAAGGAGTACAGATACCAAGCCGTTTTGCCTCGCGAGATGCGGCAATAATGCAGGTCCGGCCGTTGGTTGCAGTAACTCCTATTGGCTTACCTCGAAGTTTTGGATTATATTGCTGCTCTACACTGGCAAAAAACGAGTCAAAATCAATATGAAGAATAATCTTCTGCATACCTTTATGATATGCAAAAAATACACGAAGATACAAGAGAACAAAAGGGGATAAATGCCGACAAACTAGATCATATTTTTAACAGTTTGAAGACTCCGAAACCCAAAAGTAATGCTATTACCACAATTACTATGGTTTTAATATTTATTGGTGATTGGATAGTTTGTTGTGGTTGAATTGTGACAGAGGGTTGGATAGATTCTGTTTTTTCACCTTGAACCTGACCCTGCTTACCGGTCTCCGTATCACTACTATCAGTTGTTGTTCCTAAAACTCCTTCTGCAAATCCTGCGGCTTGGCCGCTAACTTGTTCGCCAAACGGTGTTGCCGAAAGCTCATTTGAATAATCTCCTGGAGTACAACCATTACCTGCCCGAACCTTAAAGTAATACGTTGTTCCTCCAGAAAGATTACTTACTGTATATGTTGTTGCTCCATTTCCTCCAACATTAGGATTACCATATGTTTGAGCTCCGCTTGAAAGACCGTATGTTGTCAGGTAATAACTAACCGGGGCATTTGCCTCACTCCAGACCAAGGTTACACTGTTAAATCCGGGAATTGCCAAAAGAAGCAATGGCGCACCGCCTGGTTTGGCATCGCTACAAATAGGTGAAGTTGCTGCACCATCACTTTTCCCATCTCCGCCGCCACCACCACCTCCGCCGCTTGAACTTGTTGAGGTGGTGGGGGTAGAAACCGTACGGTTTGTGGCAAAGTAAGAGGCTAGTGTTGCCTGGAAAGTACACAAACCATTTGCTACCACACAGGTCCCTGGAGCAACAATCCCGGTAGATGTCCAGCCGCCTGCTCCAGAGGTTGAACGGACAACATTAAGAGTTTGTCCATTAAAAGAGGCCCCAACAAAAATGTTTAAAGAGATCGGCTCGGTAAATTTAAGCTCAATATTTGGCAGTCCCCACTGCAGTGCTCCATCAGCCACTAATCCTGTACCCAAACCTGCCAGAGAACTGATGGTTACATCTTGGGATATCAACTCATTAGCGTTAAAAGCCACTCCATCTGATCTTTGAATAACTACACCATCTGGAATAGTTACCTTACTTGATCCACCAGCATGGGCAATGGTGTAAATCTCTTCTGTGAAGAAGGTTAGGGATTGAGTATTCGAAAGTGTTGCTCCTGGCGGAAGTCCGTAAGAAACGTCTTCCAGTAAAGAGTCTTCTGGTGGTTCAAAGAAAACATGTTCACAATCATCATCAAAACACCAGGGCTCAAAAAGCACATTGCCACTGATTGTGTCTGCCCCATCACCTTCTGGACCCAAAGTCGATCCCCACCAATTTTCAATGGCATTAAAGGCGTTTTCATCATCCTGATTCTCAATCCCCACCCCGTTTCCTGAGATATTGTTAAGGTGAGCCTGGTTCCCCAAAGCATTTCTTACCACGATACCGGTTGTACCGCCGCCATTTTGGGTAATAGTATTTTGGGTAATTACCGCACCAGACACACGGCTTTTCAGGTTTATTCCTGCGTTAGCATTACCAGAGATTGTATTATCAGGGCCAATGGTCAAAGTTGAGGATTCCACTCGAGAAACATCAATGCCAAAATTGCCGTTTTGAGAAATGGTATTGCTTAAAACAGTTACAGTACTTGACCCCTCGGTAGCACGAATAGTTCTAATAAAGATTCCGGAATAGCCTTCTTCGACACCATTTTGTGAGATGGTATTTAAGCTTATGGTGGTTGTTGAAGAATCGTTATTAGAAACTAAAAGTCCCTCATAAAAATTACCTGAAATAGTGTTGTTATAAACAGAAAGTGTACTTTGATCTACCCTGTTAAGATAGATTCCTTGACCAAAATTTCCCGAAATTGTATTGCCTTGTATTGTTAATGAATCCTGACTATCCGATAGATCGTTAACATAAATCCCGCTACTATTATCAGAACTGCCATTATCAGAAATTGTGTTACCTATCAAAGATAAAGAACTGTCATTTTCAATAGATCCCAGATAAATCCCATTCCCTTCGTCATCATTACCATTACCCGTGATGGTGTTTCCATCTTCGCCATTTCCGCCAATAATAACTTGAGCATTAGAGATAATATCAAGGTAAAGTCCATACGAGCTGTGATTGGTAATCTGATTGTCAGAAATAGTTAAGGAGTTTGTTATTTGTTCAAGATAAATGCCCGTGTAGTTGTTAGAAATTTCGTTGCCAGTGATTGTTAGATTGGAAATAGGGTTTCCTCCTGAATAAATTCCAGCATCATTGACATGTTCTTTAATGGTATTTTGGAGAATCTGATTATTGTTTGATGGTCCAAAACCTTCATCATCCAGCCTAATCCCGTACGTATTATTCTCATGAATGTTGTTATCGCGAATGATATTATTGGAGGCGCTTAAAAGATAAACCCCTGTGTCATTTTGAGAAATATCATTTTCCGAGACGATATTGGGGCGCTCGCTATCGTAGGATGAGGCAAGCGAAATTGTGATGCCATAATTAGCACTGTAGATAACATTTTGAGTAACAGTTATTCCTGCAACTTGAAACTCTTCTGAGAATCCGCCAATGTGAACGCCGTGCTCGCAATTTGAAGCATCTATCTCAAATCCTTTCAACGTTATTCCATCTGCATGCAGGTGAAACATGGCAGGGGGTGAGGAATCCCCACAACTACCATCAATTATCGCTCTTGTTGATACGCCCGATCCAATCCCCGGGCCCTGGATTGTGACATTCTCAGTCTCAACTATAATATCAGCCTCATCATAACTTCCTGCCAAAACATTAATTGTTCCACCTTCTTCTAAGTTATCAATGGCATTTTGAATTCCATCATAGGGAAAATCTTCACCAACTGTGATAAAAGTTGGATCACCTGAATTATTATATCCTTTGGTTGGATCAGTAAATCTTTCCCAATTTGATCCGCCATCTTCAGATCTGCCAATAGACTCTTCATCATCTACCTCACCTACATCCTGTGCATCAACAATTACCCCCTCTTCCTCATCTTTATAGGCAACCTGGTCTATAATTTCGTCTTGGGAATTTTTAAGAGTAATGGTATCACCGTTGTTATTGAGCTTATTGGTCAACTCATGTACCACCAGTCCAGAAGGCAAAATTTTCGACTCAGATAATGTGTAGCAATTTTCATTGCCTGAAGCAGTTTTCTCGCAAACTTTCCACCCATCTAGACTAATTTCAGAACTTGTCCTGTTGTAAAATTCGACCCATTCAGTTGTGTCATCAAATACAAACTCGTTAATAACCACATCAGCGTTGCTTTCATCAAAAGGTGTAATCGAGTTATCATTGGCAATTGTTCCAGTAACTACAAATATGGTAAAGTGGGTAAGATTGGTGATGGTGAGAGTGTCTGTTTGGGCGCTGACCCCACCTGAAAGGTGAGCAAAGTTTTCTCCATCCTCAGAATATTTCACCTCTACATTTTCTGTTCTTGGTGTGGGAAGAGTTAGGGTATATTCAAAAGTGCCATCTTCCATGGTGGAAGTGATCTCATAGGCTGTGTCAGATAAAGCACCAGTTTCCTTTATTTGCTCCGAAGTTAATTTAATTTCTTTAATAGTCACAGTGCCAGAATTTTGGGGAAGTTTAGTAAAAGTTAAACTCACCTTTTCATTTAAAGGGAACTTATATGTTGTTCCAAGCTGCAGTGTTTGGATAGTATAGATTCCACTATTTTCTGGAGTTGTGGTGGCAGATGGGGAAGATTCAGGAGTAGATGAAGGCGCTTCTTGAGCAAAAATGAGGAAGGGAGTAAGAGGTTGGATTACTAATAAAAGGCTTAAAAAGCCTCCCAGAATCCTCCCAAAAATTTTGCGTTTGTTAAACATTAAATATCAGGATTTAACCTTCTTATATACCTTATCAAAATTATTGTCAACATTACAAACCATATGCAGAAAGAGAGGAGTTGCCAATGCGGGTTCTATGCAGGGCAAAAATAAAGGAGTCGCACTGGTAAAAACCAGGAATGGTGCTAAAAGCACCACTAAATCCATTTTCTTGCAGTACTTTTCGGGCAACTGAACCTCCTACGCCATAGGGGTAGGCGAAAATATCAACTTGCTGCCCAAGCCGATCTTGTATTTGCCTTTTTGCAGTTTCTATTTCGTAGCGTATTTTCTCCTCTGCACCTGCTCCAACGTTAAAATGAGACCAGGTGTGATCAACAAAGTAATATAATCCGCTGTTTTTCATATCATTTACTTGATCCCATGTTAAGTAATCTGCGCCTTCTAAAAGACCGGTAGTGAGCATAAGATTTGCTTTTATACTATACTTTCGAATAATAGGCAATGCGTGGGTGTGATTATCCCGATACCCATCATCAAATGTCACAACAATACTTTTTGCCGGTAATGCAGTCTTGTTTTTCAATGCACTAACAAGCTCGTTGGCAAAAAGTGTGGTATAGCCAGAGGACGCAAGATGCGCCATTTGTTGATCAAATACTCCTGGGTCAACGGAAAGTCCTCCTTGGTTTTTTGGTCTTGCCTCATTCATTGGTTGGATATGGTGGTACATAATCACTGGAACTTTTAGACAATAACCTACCAATGGCACTGGTGTTGGAGTTGGTGTAAGTGTTGGAGGAACGGGTGTTGGGGTAAAAATAGGAGAAATTGGAACAGGTTGTTTTGGCTTTTCTTGATAGAGAACTGCAGCTATTGCTATGGCAACAAAAAGAAGTGCGAAAATAATATTACTTGTCTTTTTCTTATGCATTTTTTTCTTCATAATATCGAGTATACATGCTCTATTGACAAAAGAAAAACGCTTTTGTTATAATGTCTTTGGCGTTGATGGAGAAAGGCTGAGTTTATCGAAGTCCTAGAGCTCCGGAGCAAGTTTCCGAAGAAATCCTACGGCGAAGTCGAAGGAAAAGTAGGAAGCAAAAATTGAGTTAACTGTCAGGGCTTATACAGTTAAGAAACAAGGTGGCACCACGGCAACGACCGTCCTTGTAAGTTTCGATTTAATCGAGATTTACATGGGCGGTTTTTATATGAAAAAACTTTGGCAAAAAAATAATGGGAAATTAAATCCAACAGTTGAAGCCTTTGAAACAAAAGGAGATCTGGCATTGGATCAGAAACTTATTATATTTGATGTCTTAGGAACACTCGCTCATGCTCAAATGCTTAAAAAGATTGGTATTTTATCAAAAAAGGAATTTTATGAAGCTAAAAAGGGCTTATTTGAAATTCAAAAGCTTATCCAAAGCGGAAAATTTTTATTAGAGATGGGAGACGAAGATATGCACACAAAAATTGAAAATTACCTAACCGAAAACTATGGAGAAGTTGGTAAAAAAATCCACACAGGACGTTCAAGGAACGACCAGGTTTTAACAGCCATCCGGCTTTATAGCAAAGATATGCTTATTACTATTCAAAAAAATATACACACTCTTATTAAAACCTTTAAGGCCTTTGGTAAAAAATATGGGGACATACCAATGCCAGGATACACACACATGCAAAAGGCCATGCCCTCAACAGTTTCTCTGTGGGCGGAGAGTTTTATAGAGTCTTTGCAAGACGACCTAACAGTTTTACAAACGGCACATGTTTTAAACGATCAATCACCTCTTGGCTCGGCTGCTGGATATGGCACAACACTGCCACTTGATCGGGCGTATACGGCAAAACTGTTGGGTTTTGCAAAAGTACAAAAAAACCCGCTGTATTGTCAAAATTCCCGTGGAAAAATTGACGCTTTAATAATAGGAGCGTTAATACAAATACTCCTAACTCTTAACAAATTTGCCTCGGATGTATTGCTTTTTACAACTTCTGAATTTGATTTCTTCGAAGTTTCAGATAAAGTAACTACAGGTAGTAGTCTTATGCCACAAAAGAAAAATCTTGATGTAGCCGAGCTTTTGCGAAGCAAAGTGCACCTTATCTTAGGAAACTACACACAGGTTATTTCTGTATCAAGCAACCTAATTTCTGGGTACAACAGGGACATGCAAGATACAAAAAAACCTCTTATTGAAAGCCTTGAAATAGTCCTTGAGAGTGTAGGGGTTGCAAATATTCTCCTGCAAAATATTGCGCCAAATAAAGATGTACTTCGAAAGGCAATGGGTAGCGAACTCTTTGCAGTAGATAAGGCATTCTCGCTTGTTAAAAAGGGGATTCCTTTTAGGGACGCATACCGGGAGGTAAAAAATGCAAACAAAAACTAATTACATAAAAGTGGCGTCCTACGAGGGAAAAATTGGCGA
>JACPGP010000029.1 GCA_016182425.1 Candidatus Levyibacteriota bacterium | reverse complement strand
CATGCTAAAATGCCTCCATGCCAGTCATCAAATCCGCCAAGAAAAAATTGCGCAAAGATAAAAAACGAACTGTTCAAAATAAAAAGGTTCGAACACTCTTTACAAATCTTGTGAAAAAAGCAAAGAAAAATCCATCAGAAAAAACTGTACAAGAGGCAATTAAAACTACCGATAAAGCGGCCAAAAAGCACATCATCCACAAAAACAAAGCCTCCCGCATTAAATCGGCATTGAGTAAACTTCTTTCTCTTGGTAAAAAACCTCACAGAACTACTAAAGATAAGCCTCAAAAACCGAAAAAAGCAAACAAAAAAGAATAAATTTCCTTTTGACAAACTGCAAAAATTCTCCTAGACTGTAATAAGGTATGGCTTCGGTAAAACCTTCCATTAATCTCTTCAAAAGCAGAAAGAAGAACTTTTTTGAGCGGTTCATGAAGTGGGCGCTCACCATCGGACGGATTGTGGTTATTCTCACCGAGGGAGTAGCTCTTTCGGCGTTTCTCTATCGATTTACGCTTGATCAACAACTGATAGATCTCCACGATAAAATTAAGGGGGAACAATCATTGGTAAAGCTACTAAAAAATAATGAGGATGCTTTTCGAAATCTTCAAGAGCGCCTTACTGCCGCTGCTCAACTCTCAGAAGCTGGCAAACAGACGGTAAACATTTTTGTGGATATTAATAGTTTGGCTTCATCTGATCTTACTATAAGCACTCTCGCGCTGTCTGAAAATCAAATAAAAATTGCTGCCAGCGTACAGTCGGTTTCCGCGCTGACAAACTTTATCAAAAACCTTAGAGATCACCCCAAAATACAATCCGTGAGTCTCGATAAAATCGAAAATAAAACAGTAACCGCCGTAATTACGGTAAATATCACAGCCACAATTAAAAAATCACCATTGATAGAAAAAACACCATAAACATGGAAACGAAAATAGAAGAAAAAAATACATACAGGCGGCTCTATAAAAATCTTTCCCCTTTCTTCAAAGAGGAAAAAACGCAAAATTTTACCACCTTAGCATTAACTCTGGTAGCTCTTTCACTTTTTGGACTATTTGCTATCAATCCAACAATAACCACTATCGTGCACCTGCGTAAACAACTTACTGATAGCCGATATGTCGAACAAAAACTACAAGAGAAAATAGCAAATCTTAACAGCCTGCAGCAGGCATACACGTCTTTAAAAAATGACATTCCTATCATTATCGCTGCCATGCCGCAAAAACCACAGGTGCCCCTCTTTACCGCGCAAATACAAAGGGTCGCGATAGAAAATCAAATTACAATTATAAGACTTCAGGTATTTCAGGTGGAGCTTTCAAAAAACCAAAAGCAGGAAAAATATGGTTCTTTTGGGTTTGCCCTGGACGTGGAAGGGGCACAAAACAATCTTACTAAATTTCTTTCTTCTCTGGTTGGGTTTGAACGAATTATCTCTATCGAGAATATTGCTTTAGGAAAAATAAAAACAGTTGATACGTCAACACTTAGCCTGCGAGGAAAAGCATATTTTAAGCTATGAAAAAAAGAGATTTTCTATTTGTACTTATATCTGGATTTATTCTGGTCGTTATTTGGATTGGTTTTAATATTTATCACAATGCCGTAACCTCCACCATCCCCGAGGCAACCAGCATTCAAATTGAACCAATTGCACCCACTTTTGACATGCAAAGCATCGCGTCTATTAAAAAAAGAGAAAAAGCATCCCCTGTCTTTGAGCTAAGCACAAACCAAACCCAGTCTGGCTCAACAGCTACCCAGTCTGCCTCAACACAAAGTAATCAAGCAACGTCGTCTGGAGCATTATCACCATGAAAAAAACAATTTGGAACGCGCAAATACCAACCCTTCTTGGCATTGTTATTATTCTTGTCGGTATTGCGGCTACTTCGTTTCTCACCAAAAAGGGAGTACCGTTTGTGGGGAAAGCATCTCTATTGGAAACTCCCAATGAAATACGAATAACAAATATTACCGATGCCTCTTTTACTGTATCGTATATCACAGCCGGCCAATTTTTAGGATCAATCGCCTATGGCACCACAGAAAAAACCGAAAATATTGCTATTGATCAAGTCGATGAAAAAACTCAAACAGTTGTACCAAGAAACATCCACACGATCATGGTAGAAAATCTCTCTCCTTCCACCAAATATTTCTTCACTATCATAAGCGGCGAAACAATTTTTCTTGACAACGGGCAACCGTTCACTGTTACTACCGGACCACAGCTTAAAGAAACATCTTCCAAAACAATGGAAATTAAAGGAACTGTGATCTCTGAAGAAACTGCGGAAAATCAACCAATTGTTTATGTAACAGCTCCCAATGCTCAAACGCTCTCAACACAAGTAAATAAAGATTTATCATATCGTCTTTCTTTAAGTAACATGCGGACCCAAGACCTAAGCTCGTATATATCTTTATCACCAAATACTGTTCTTACCATGCTTATTGTCGGCTCTACTCAACAGTCTAACGCCACTCTTTTTGCCAGTCAAATAAATCCTGTTCCCGGCATTATCCTCTCAAAAAGGTATGACTTTACTCTAAACACGATGCCCCAGGCAACATCTTCTGCCATGATCGGCTTTCCTTCTTTTATTGCCAGTCCATCCGCCCTAAAAACTCCGCAGATTATAAATCCTGCAAAAAACGAATCATTTACCGACCAAAAACCACAATTTCGAGGCACTGCATCTCCCAGTGCCGAGGTGGAAATTGAAATTCATTCAGATGAGCAAATAAAAACCAAGATAGTAGCGGGTAAAAATGGCACATGGACATTTAGGCCGCAAGAGCCATTATCAGAAGGAGAACATACCATTACTATCAAAACGCGAGACCAGTTTGGAATACTTAAAATCATCACTCAAACATTTACTGTCTACGCAGAAGGTTCGCAGGTAGGACAATCTGCTACTCCTTCAGCCACTCTTACTCCCACAAAAGCCGCTGCCACACCCACTCCTACACCAACGTCAACACCAACCATCACTGCCACCCCATCTCCCACTCCCACTCTTATCCCTCTCCCTCCAATTCCTCCTCCGGGAACCTCTTCTCTTTTACCTTTGACAATTGCTGCTTTGGGAACGATAGCTTCCGGTTTTCTAGTGCTTCGTTTTCTCCGCGGAGGAACTGCATGAGAATAGCTGTTATTGGCGCAGGCTTTACCGGACTTTCGGCAGCATATCATCTGGCCAAAAAAGGACACGAAGTTACCATCTTTGAAAAAGACCTAAATCCCGGCGGGCTGGCGATTGGATTCAAAACAGATAATTGGGAGTGGTCTTTAGAGAAACATTATCATCACTGGTTTGCAAATGACACCACTATTCTAACGCTTGCAAAAGAGATTGGTTACGAAGTATTTATAAAACGACCAAAAACATCGGTTTTTGTTGACGAAAAAATATATCAACTCGATTCTCCAGCCAATGTACTAACCTTTCCCAAATTAAGTTTTTTTGAACGTATCCGTATGGCAACTGTACTTGCAGGACTAAAATACAATCCATTTTGGCAAAAATTAGAAGGTATCAAAGCTTCTGAATTTCTTCCAAAAGCAATGGGTAATAACGCTTACCAAACATTTTGGGAACCGCAACTCCATAATAAATTTGGTGGTTATATCAACGAGATTTCTCTTGCCTGGTTTTGGGCTCGCATTAAAAAACGGACAGTAAAACTTGCCTATCCCAAAGGCGGCTTTCTCTCCTTCGCAAATGCCTTAGTAAAAAAAATCGAACAACATGGCGGAAAATTTTTCTTTAATACCGAAGTTTACGAAATGAAACAATTGAAAAATTTTGATAAGATCATCGTAACTTTGCCATCGTTTTATTTTCTAAAAATTGCCCCGCAACTACCGGAAAATTATAAACAAAAACTACTGCGTCTAAAAGGTTTAGGTGCTATAAATTTGATTCTACGACTCAAAAAACCATTTCTCACCGATGGTACGTATTGGTTGAGTATCTGTGATAAAAAATCCAAAGTTATGGCAGTTGTGGAGCACGCAAATTTTATGGACAAGAAATATTATAATAACGAACACATTGTGTATATCGGTAATTATCTCCCTCACGACCATCCTTATATGGGAATGTCAGCAGATGAACTTCTGAAGGTTTACGATCCATATCTCAAAAAAATCAATCCTACGTATCACTCATCACTTATTGCATCTCACTTATTTAAAGTTCCTTTCGCTCAACCTATTATTCCTCTTAACTACTCTAAAATTATTCCTCCATTTGAAACACCGCTAAAAAATATCTATCTTGCCAATATCCAGCAGGTCTACCCTTGGGATCGTGGCACCAACTACGCTGTAGAACTTGGAGAAAAAATTGCACAAATTATCTGAAACAAGTAGAATCTAATTTCATGAAGATAATTAAGAGAACAAGTTTTGATGAATTTTACTTAGTGAATGAAGATGTGGCAAAAACTTCACCTATGAGAACACATTATGATTCTCCAAATCCTCTAGAAAGAACTCTATGGGCAAATAAGAAAAAAATAATAAAAAAAATTCTTGCTCCACTGCCTATTGCTAACATTCTCGATGTAGGATGTGGAGATGGAAGACTTATTGATGAAATCGATAAAAAAGTTTCCTATACTGGCATTGATATTTCTCCAACACAAATTATAGAAGCAAAAAAATATATTAAAAAGATTAAAAGAAAAAATGCCACTCTTATAAAAGAGGACGTAACAAAAATGCCTTTTAAGGCTAATGCATTTGATGCGGCGCTTGCCTGCGATATAGTTGAACACGTACTATCTCCCAAGACACTATTTAAAGAACTTAAACGAGTTGTGAAAAAAAATGGATATATTATTTTTGGCATTCCAAATGAAGACATTTGGGAATTTGCTCGGCTCTTGCAACTAAAATTTCCTCTGCATTCTCCAGACCATATTCATGCTATTTATCCTTCAGATATAGAAAAAGTTTTTCCTATTATTGAAAAAAAAATATCTTTGCCTATTCCATTTTCGTCTCAACTCTCTTTAATAAACATTTTTTTAGTAAAAAATGCTACATAGCAAAAAATATCGCTTCTATCTTATTGAGATCGTTATAGTAGCCTTTGCACTCATATTTAGCTTTTGGCTAATGTTTCATACTTTTTCTTACTCAAATGGCGAAATGAAGATTGGTGCAAAAGTTTGGAGTGATTTTGCAGGACATATACCACTTATCCGCTCCTTCTCATTTGGAGATAATATTCCTCCCCAGTACCCTCTCTTTCCAGGAGAACCAATCCGATATCATTTTCTTTTCTACTTCTTTGTTGGATTTTTAGAAAAACTGGGCCTTCGAATTGATTTTGCCCTAAACATTCCAAGCGCCCTCTCCTTTACCTTTCTTATTGTCATGATATATTTTTTGGGAAAAACGCTCTTTCAAAGCAGGATCGTTGGAGTTCTTTCGGTTCTTCTATTCCTTTTTAATAGCTCTCTTTCCTTTCTCGAATTTTTTAAGATCCACCCAATATCTTTTACTACACTACAGGAAATACTTGCAAATACAGCGTTTCCTTCATTTGGGCCGTATGACGGAAAAATTGTATCAGCGTTTTGGAATTTAAATATTTATACCAATCAAAGACACCTAGCACTCCCCTTAGGAATTCTTTTGCTATTTATTTACTGCCTTGTGAAATATGAGCAGCAGAAAAAAGCGCTTCCTTTTTCCCTGGTATTGCTTTTTGGCCTGCTTTTAGGCGCACTTCCTTTTTCTCACTCAAGCGTCTTTATTATGCTTGGGATAGCCATAGGAGCATTTTTCCTCCTTTTTTCTCGGCAAAGAAAAATGCTTTTTTTTGCGCTTCTTATTGGCATTGTTATCTCCATACCCCGTATACTTTTTTTAAAGGAATCTGCCACGTTTACACCCCATCTAAACTTTACCTATCTTATTCAGGAAAAACTTACTATCTTATCGTTTCTTAAATATTGGTTTTTTAATCTTGGACTTTCTCTTTTATTAATACCTCTGGGCGTTGTGCTTTCCAATCGATTAGCAAAAAAGGTATTCTTTCCATTTCTTATCATTTTTGCTGTTGGACATTCCTTACAGTTAAGTCCAGAAATTGCAGCAAATCATAAATTCTTCAATGCGTTTCTTATTGGAGGAAATATGTACAGCGCATTTCTATTTGTAAAGCTTTGGAAGCTGCATCTTCTTACAAAACCATTTGTTATTATTGTTCTTTTTTCCCTAACCCTCTCTGGTATTATTGACTTTTTCCCAATAAAAAATGATAGATATATGGAACTTGCAGATTATCCTAAAAATCCAGATGTTGCGTGGATTATAGAAAATACGCCCAAAAATGCAGTATTTCTTAATTATTCGTACTTATATCACCCAGCATCTCTTGCTGGCCGAAAAGTCTTTGTTGGATGGCCATACTTTGCTTGGTCGCAAGGATATGACACAGCGCCTCGTGATGAACTTCGAAAAAAGCTCTTTGGAACAACAGATCTTACTCTCTTCTGTCAAAATGCAAGAATGTATAAAATCTCGTATGTAGCTATTGAGCGTCTTGAAAGTGGAGAGCATTTTACAGTTAATACAACATTTTTTGAAAAGCATTCCAAAAAAATCTATGAGAATTCAAAAACATCATTTTCAATCTATGACACAACATCTGCTTGTAAAATATGATTAATGATTTATTATTTATTATTCAATGGTGGGTTGTATTTTTTTTTATTGGGATTATTTTTTTACCCTTAACAACTCTTCTTTTTTCTTCGTTTATAGACCGAGGGTATATTTTTTCAAAAATATTGGGAACAGCCTTTGTAAGCTACACAGTTTTTGTTTTTGGAACTCTAAAGATTTTCCCATTCACATTATCAACAATCTTTTTTATTTCAATTTTATTTATTGCAATCAATATACGTTTTCTGAAAAAGTATCCTAAGTCAACAATACGTATCTTTCTTTTCGAAGAATTTCTCTTTCTTGCGACACTAATCTTTTGGTCATTCATCCGCGGTTTTCAGCCCGATATTCACGGTCTTGAGAAATACATGGATTATGGTTTTATAAACTCAATTCTTCGCGCTGAATATTTTCCTCCCAAAGACATGTGGTTTACACCATTTTCTATTAATTACTACTACTTTGGTCACTTGGTTACCGCAGTGTTAACAAAAGCATCACTGCTTCCATCACATATTACCTATAATCTTATGCTTGCAACTATTTTTGCTTTTACATTTACTTGTTCTTTCTCAATCGGAGCAAATCTTATCAATAAGTTAAAAAATCAAAATTTAAAAGTTTTAATAATTGGAGGGCTGCTGACAGCATTTCTAGTATCGATGGCTGGCAATATTCATACTATCTACGCCTTTTTCAAACCATATACAAACGAAAATCCAGTACCCTTCTGGCAACTTGCTCTTTCACCCGAAACGTTTCCCAATAGTTACTGGTACCCAAATGCAACAAGATTTATCCACAATACGATTCACGAATTCCCCATGTATTCCTTTGTGGTTTCTGATTTGCATGGTCATGTTATAGATATTCCCTTTGTGCTGCTAACAATAACACTGCTATTATCATTAATTTTTAATTCCAGAGTTGAAAATTTTAAATTAAAAATTCTGCTAATAAGTTTCTTATTAGCAGTCATGTACATGACTAATGCCTGGGACGGTATTATTTATTTTTTACTTACAGCTTTAGTTATTGTCTATCTTAACTGGAAACGATATTTGCGTATTGGGTTATTGGTAGTATTGGTATGTATTGGTAGTATTGTATTCTCCCTACCTTTTTCTCTCAACTTCAAACCTTTTGTTTCCGGTATCGGCATTTTGTGTGCTCCTGATTTTTTAACAGAGATAGGTAAATTCGGACCTCTACTTTTTGAGAAAGATCATTGCCAACATTCACCACTCTGGCAACTTTTCATTCTCCACGGCTTTTTCTATTTTTGGGTAATATCATTTATTTTTTTTCTTTTTAATAATTTAAAATTAAAAATTAAAAATTTTTCAGCTAGTGATGTTTTTGTTCTTCTTCTTATTCTTCTCTCAACTATTCTCATTATTCTCCCCGAATTCATCTATGCCAAAGATATTTATCCTGCCCACTATCGGGCAAACACCATGTTTAAACTCGTCTACCAAGCATTCATCATGCTCTCGATTTCTTCTTCTTACATAATCGTTCGCCTATTCTTAAATCATAAATCATTAATCATAAATCGTTACGTAAAATTTGTTTATTTGTTTATTGGTAGTATTTGTTTATTGGTAGTATTAATCTATCCTTACTTTGCCATTACCTCCTATTATGGAAACCTCCAAACCTACTACGGTATCGATGGGACAAGCTATCTCAAAAAACTGTATCCAACAGATTATGAAGCAATTCAATGGATAAACAAAAATATCAAAGGACAACCGGCAATTCTTGAAGCGCAAGGAGACTCTTATACAGACTATGCCCGGGTATCAACGCACACAGGACTCCCGACACTGCTTGGCTGGACTGTGCACGAATGGCTGTGGCGCGGTAGTTACGATATTCCTTCTCCCAGAATTGCGCAAATCCAAACACTCTACGAAACGAAAGATTTGCAACAAACAAAACAACTCATAAAAAAGCACAATATAAAGCTTGTTTTTGTTGGAGACTTAGAGCGCCAAAAATACCCAAATCTCAATACAGATAAATTCGAGGCGTTGGGAAAAATTATCTACCAAAATGGAGAAACAAAAATTTACAAAATAGTTCGTTGACGACTATTTAATTTCGCAGATTTCTTTTGTGAGTACACAGTCTATGTATTTTTGCATGTCTGAAAAATTACCATTTCCGGCTCTTGGTATAATCACCCATTGATTATTGTATTCGTTACTTGGCACAGGATTTACTAAAAGAGCCGATACTTGCTGCTCGTCTTCTTCCACATAGAAAAAGACCACGCTTTCTGTTGCCGCATACTGCATTTTTCGAAACAGCCGCAAAAAGTCATCGTACTCATTCTGCTTTATATCTGTATCGATACTTGCGTAAAAAGTGTCATAGAGACTAAGTAGTTTTACTGGATTAAGTAGTGTCCCTGTTGAAAATACTTTCTCTTTAAATGCTTCAATCACTTTTTCTTGTCGTTTCGAACGAGCAATGTCTGTACCCTCATCACTTTTTGCATGACGAGACCTAACAAAACGCAATGCAGTCTCACCATCCATATGCTGCAGTCCTTTTTGAAAACTTACGTGTTGGTATCGGCAAGGAAATGCCTCAAGTTGAGACGAGGCAGTTGCGCGTTTTTCAAACTCTTCTCCCTCGTATCCGCATGTATCTGTTTCTTTTCCAGTAATTGGGTACTCGTAGTCATCGAAACTACGTTCCACATCCACATCTACTCCACCAAGCAAATCTATGGCTTTAATAAATCCCCGAAAATCAATTCTTATAACGTAGTCAACCGGCTGTCCTAGAATTTTTTTAATAACTGCCCTTGTCAAAAGTATCCCTCCTCCTTTTTGCTTCTCCTCTCCAAAAGCATAAGCAGTATTGATTTTGGCCCCAAGGTCTGGTATCCACAAGTCGCGGGGCAGCGAAACAAGTGTAGTTTTTTCTTGTATTGGATCTATGGCTGCGTAGATAATCGTATCTGTGAGAAGTGGTCCGTCGTGACGCTCTCCACCAACGCCTAAGATAAGTACGTTTACCCGCTGGTCAGTTCTTTTAAGCTCAATCTCTCGCTTAAAAAAGAATTCAACAAGTACCGGTGACAGCTTTATCACCTCAAAAAGCAGTCTTCCAAAAACTGCAAAGAAAATAATGGCAAGGAGAATAATAAAAGCTTTCTTATGCTTTCTCAATAATGCTTGCAAATTCGTAGGCATCAAGGCTTGCTCCCCCAACTAATACACCATCTATATGCGGCATTTGGGTGAAGTTTTTTACATTTTGTGAAGTAACACTCCCCCCATACAAAACAGGAACATCTATAATCTCTTTTATTTTTTTGGCTGTCTCATTTGCATTTTCCGGCGTATCCGGTGTGCCTGTTCCTATAGCAAAAACTGGTTCATATGCGACAATTTCTACTCCTTGTGGTATTACGTCATGTTCGCCTTGCACGCAAAAAATTACTTTTATTCCATATTTTTTTGCCATAGCAACTTTTTTTTCAAGTTTACTATCGTCTTCTGAAAAATATTTTCTTCGTTCAGAATGGCCAATTATGACATACTCACAGAATTCTTTAATTTGTTTACCGTTAATTTCTCCTGTATAAGCACCCTCATCGAAAGGAGAAATATCTTGTGCTCCTAACTTTATTCCTAATTTTTGATTCTTGATCCTCCAATCAAGTTGAGGAAGAAGGGTAAAAGGCGGACAAATAATAATATTATGATTTGAAATTTGAAATTGATCAAGCCATTCCTGCGCTTGCTGATTCGTTTTATTTGATTTCCAGTTCCCCACAATCAAAACCTGCTTCATATAGTATTATTATACGGCATGGAAAGGGACTTTCTCAACTCTTGACAAACCTAAGGAATATGTTATGATATCCTTATGCAATTGGCGAATCTATTAGATAAAAAATTTATTGGCGCTGATGATCTAAGACGAGATCTAAGTAATATTATAGAGAAACTTCCTGTAGAGCCTACTGAAATAGTGGTAACTCAACATGGTAAGCCTAAGGCCATTCTTTTGGATTTAAATACCTACCTTGAGCTTACTGACATCCAGGAGGATTTAATCCAACCGGGATATATTGATTCTTTATATAAAGAACTTAAAGCTGTGAAAAAAGGCAAGGGTATAAGTCACAAAGATTTAGTAAAAGAACTAAAGCTTGATGTATAATCTTACTTATTCACCTAGAGCAAGAAAAGCGCTGAAAAGATTCCCGAAAGAATATCAAACTTTAATTTTAAAAAAGACCTCTGTCTTGCAGGAAAATCCAAAACCAAGAGGACATGACAAGATCGCAGCTAAAAACCCGCCTCTCTATAGAATTAGAATTGGGGATTATAGAGTTTTCTATTTTATTGATGAAAAGATAAAAGAAGCAATTATTGTGGATATAAAACGCCGCACTACCCAAACTTACCGCTAGCTTTTTAACTTCTTGGTGTAAGATTTCAATGTTATTGACCTCCATTTTGCAATCATCTGAAGCTAAAACATTGCAAAATATCCTCAATTTTGAACCCGATTTAATCGGGTTTGACTGAAATCTTACACTCTAAAAGAAATGTCCTGAAGAGTTGTGATCGTCTCGTCCGAAGGATAGGATAACCTCAATAACGGAATTAATATCGATGTTACCCCGAGAAGCTTCCATGATGCCCCAAGCCTCTCGTAGTCCCTCAATTCTATAGAAATACTCCCATATCATCCTATCGAGTTCATTGATACGATCAATCTGAGACGCTTTTTTATCCGGTATGGCGAGCAACTCTTGCCGCTCCTGCTCCAGCACGGCGAATGCTTTGGTGTATAACATAGCCCTGTCTTGTACTCCACTTATGGCCTCTGATAATGGGGTATTAGGGAAAGACTCACTTTGCGGGGGGTGCAGCTCTGGCTGATTGATGTTGCCCTTCAAAGGTTCGCCGAGAATCTGGCGTAACGGTGGTTCCGCCTGGACCTCGCTGAAGGTGTGCTCCGGCCCTTGGGCTGCCGGTGGGGCCAGGTGCTCGTCAAAGAAGGCAGAGTGGAACCTGGCGCTCTCAGGAGAAGGGCGCACCTCTGGAGGTGGCATAGCACCAACCGGCGGTCGTAGTTCTGGCCCGTTTCTCCCGCCCTTTGCTGGTTGTCCCTCGGGTTCTTGTAGCGGTTGTAGTATCTCCTTGCTCATATTCGATGGCCTCTCTCGGATGTAAGTTTTAATCAAAAAGTTTAGAAGACCTTTAATAAAAGGTACAATCTTAGGCTTAAAATCAACAGTTTTTATTACACATAGGGTGCTTTCTTACGGATCGGTGTTCCTGATTGTCTCAAAACACATAGAAGAAAGCAAGAGGTAGGACGTTGATTATAAGACGGCTTCTAGGTGTAAGATTTCAATGTTATTGACCTCCATTTTGCAATCATCTGAAGCTAGAACATTGCAAAATTACCTAAATTTTGACTGAAATCTTACACTGTTGTTCATAATTATTCACTGTAGCATACAATAGTATGGTATACTACGGAATAGAAAAGGAGGCTGAGCACGTCAGACGTGCCGGGCTACCAAGATGAAAGGACCAGAACAATTTCATCCAGTCCCCCCGGAATTCCACCCGTTCCACGAGGAGGCGGATGGGGTACTGGTTGAGGAGTACCTGATCCCACCTGGCGCCCAAGGGCCAGAGCAAGTCTTCGGGGAGCAGAATGGGGAGCCGCCATCACAGAATCCCCAACTCGCCACTCCTCATTATCGCATTGTTGCCTTCTATGATGAGATGCCCACTCATCGCAAACGCAAGTCTCGGGCTGGGAAGCAGGCCGTAGAAGCCGAACCTCCATTATCAAGCTTTGTCGAGAATCAGAACACTTCGCTCGACCAGGAAGCCCCGACGTTTCGCCCCGCCCACCTCCCAGGCCACTTTCCTACAGCGCAAGAGGTCACCAGGCTTGAGAAGCTAGAGCGGCGCAGGGCGCAGAAGCGAGTAGTGAACAAGCGCTGGCGAGACCGTCATCCTGAAGCTGTCCAGCGCCAGATTCAGAGCTATCACAGGACTCCTCAGCGGGTGGTATATGACGCAGAGTATTATCGTGACCATCGGGATCAACCTGAATTCCAAAATCGCCGCCGCTTGTCGAACCATAACTGGCGCGAGAAGAAAAAAGCAACCGATCCGCTGTACTTCGAGCGAGAGCGACAGGCAAGACAAGAACGCCTACGTAAGAAATCAGTCCCGCCCGTCTCCCCAGCGACCACGCCGTAAAGCAGTACCTTTGCAGCCAGGAATAGTCGTCGCCCCAAGTGCTACTCAGGCGCGTCTTACCTCACTAGGCTTAGCCTTTCGCCTGCGCCGCTTCCCCTCGGTGTCGTCAAAATAGCTAGATGTGGGAGAGACAAACTATGGAAGCAGGAGAGATGATGACAAAGCTGTAAGCTTTCAATATTATTATAGCGTATTTTGCAATACTCTAGCTTTAAAACATTGCAAAATTACCTAAATTTTGACTGAAAGCTTACAGTTTGGTTTGGCTTACGGAATAATTTTTTATTTAATCATTTCATCAGGAGTTACTACTTTTAATTCGAAGTCCTCTTTAAGCTCTCTTTTATGATATAAAAGATGTTTTCTGTCAAAACTAACTAAATAGTCTGCTTTTGATGAGATAGCTGCTGCCACAATTGGAGCATCTTTTAGATCTATAATTTTTGCAGCCTTAGTGACTAATGACTTACTGGGTTTAATTACCTCTGGATTTAAAGATTCTAGGAATAGTTGTAAAGCCGGCAGAGCTTCTGGTGCTTTTTCTCCTAAATTTCTCCGTGTTTCTTCTATAACCAGATCGCTGATGATTATCTCATATTCACCACGGATTGAACTTAAAATTAAATCTCTAGCAGAACCTTTAGGAGAGATCGAGGCAGCAATTAAAACACTGGAATCTATAAATATCTTACTTACCTTTGTTTGATCGGAAGCCATACTTTTTGTCTACTATACTACCACGTATTTCTCGACCAGACTCAATAAGTTCTTCCAATGATAAACCTTTTTCCTTTAAAGCTTCACCTATTCTATCTAAAGCTTTGGCAGCAATTATTTCTTGAGGAGAAATTAGTACTCCTTCATCAGTTTCCATAATAGCAACTAAATCACCTTTTTTAAGGCCTAATTTTTCTCTCACTTCAGAAGGGAGGGTTACTTGACCCTTTTCTTGAACACGAACTAATTTACGTTCTGAATAGTTAGATTGTAGGAAAGTCATACTTTCTGAATTTTATCTAATTACAATTAAACTGTCAAGTGTAAGATTTCAATGTTATTGACCTCCATTTTGCAATCATCTGAAGCTAGAACATTGCAAAATCACCAGGCCGCTATTCTTGTGGTTCTATTCGTGTAATACCCTCCAGCTTGTCAAAATCCGTGTCCCAGCTGTAGATTTCCGGTATCTCCTGCGCTCGCATGTACAGGGCGTTATAGGCATCGGCAAAGGAGATGTTACGCTCCACGAACAGGTCTAGGACATCCAGACACAGGTACTTGCCAGGCAGATGCAAGCCCCGCAGACGGATAAGATTCCCCACCAGTTCCCGGATTTTGGGCTTGGGGACGTGGTAAATGCTGCGCAGGACATACACGGTCTCAAAGATGACTATGGTGGATGTCTGAATCTGCTCCTCTCCTCGCTCCACCCGCTGCAATAGCGCCAGGGCTTGGCGGGCTTTGGCCTCATCGTCCTTGGTGAAGTAACGAATGAGAATATTGGTGTCCAAAAAGCGTGATCGCATAAGGCGTTAGTCTTCTCCGACGGCTTCCTCGGCAATCGCTTGCTCAATCTCTGCCTCCACCTGCTTCCAGTCCTCCGGGCGCTGTCTGGGTCTCACGGCACCATAGCCAGCGAGCACCTTCGAGGCAGCGGGTTTGATTTTGACCGCATCATCCTCCAGCTCAAAGACCACTCTATCCCGCGGCTTCAAACCGAGGCGAGAGCGCACCTCTGCGGGGATGGTAACCTGGCCCTTCTGGGTCAGTCTGGTTTCCAACTCTCTCATCATTGCACCTCTTGGTATAAGGATACCGGGATTCATAGTAATACTACACTACCATAGTATTACATTGTTGTCAAGGCCCAACTGTAAGCTTTCAATGTTATTGACCTCCATTTTGCAATCATCTGAAGCTAGAACATTGAGCTTACAATTCCCGACAATCAAAATCTGCTTCATATGGTATTATTATACGGCATGAATAAAGATTTTCTCAATGGCCTTAATGCCGAACAAAAAGAAGCAGTTTTGCACACAGATGGACCAATGATTGTCTTGGCTGGTGCAGGTTCAGGCAAAACAAGGGTATTAACATATAGAACTTCTTACTTAATAGAAAAAGGTATACCTCCAGAAAACATTTTACTAACTACATTCACAAATAAAGCTG
>JACPGP010000028.1 GCA_016182425.1 Candidatus Levyibacteriota bacterium | reverse complement strand
GAGACCTCAGATCTTGGTCTTATTGGTAAAACGCTCAAGAGGGGAGGATTAAAAGAGGTTGGCAAGCTAAAAGTTACTGTCGGCAGGCCAATTCGATCAGAACTATGTGAACGCTTGCCAAATCCTGAAAAAGTGTTTGAAAAAATGAGTCCAAACGGTGAGGGCGTTCATGCCACCTTAAAATATGATGGGTTTCGCGTGGCCATACACAAGGATGGCGATAAGGTCTCGATGTTTTCCAGAAACTTAGAAGAGATGACGCACATGTTTCCAGAACTTATTGAGGGAACCCTAAAGCAAGTCAAAGCAAAGACAGCAATTTTAGATACAGAGGCCCTTGCCTACCAGATGGAATCAGAAGAATTCTTGCCATTCCAGGAGACAACAAAACGGAGAAGAAAACACAATATTTTAGAAGTGGCCAAAAACTTACCGCTTCGGGCATTCGTTTTTGACATTTTGTATGTTGATGGGAAGTCTCTTTTGGATACGCCACTTCAGAAGCGCATGGAAATACTCAAAAAAACCGTTCAACCAGATGATGCCCTTATTCCATCTCCTGGAAAAATTTTACACGATCCAAAAGACTTGCAGTTGATGCTTGATGATGCAATATCAAAAGGACTTGAGGGAGTGGTGGTAAAACGCGTTGACTCACTATATGAAGCAGGGGGAAGAAACTTTAACTGGGTAAAGCTTAAGCGCCACTCATCTGGGGAGCTTCAGGATACAATAGACTGTGTGATTTTAGGGTATATTGTAGGGAAAGGAAAGCGAACTGCCTTTGGCGCAGGAGCGCTTTTAGTGGGTGTATATGATGATAAACAGGATGAGTTTGTGACTGTAAGCAAAATTGGGACAGGTTTAACAGACGAGGAGTGGCGAGAGATAAAAGCGCAAAGCGCAAAACTAAAAGTGCAAAGTAAGCCGGCAAGAGTTAATTCCTTAATAACGCCAAGCGTGTGGGTAAAGCCTGAAATTGTCATAGAGGTCTTGGCAGATGAGATTACGCGAAGTCCGATCCATACAGCGGCCTACGCTCTTCGCTTTCCTCGACTTGTAACGTTTCGAGGTCACGACAAACAGCCAGAGGATGCCACAACAGTTAAAGAACTTATCAGTATGTACAAACAGCAAGGGAAAAAGTAATGTATCTTGACAAAAGTAATGGATGATGATAGATTTAATGTATGGTTTATACAGTTACTATTACATCACAAGGACAAATTAGTATTCCAGCAGTTCTTCGGCGAGAATTGGGCTTGGACAAATCAAAAAGAGCGATAGTATCGGTTGAAGATAAAAAGATCGTAATTGAGCCGGTGAAAGATTTTTTAGAACTTGGAGGATCACTTCATCATAAGGCAATAAAAGGAAAAACAATTGACGAAATTATTAGACTGGAAGAAGAGGCAGTAGCTAAAGGATTTGTTGATGAGTATAAAAAAAGCAAAAGCAAAATGGATGAAAGTATATTACGTTGACACAAACGTTTTTTTACGGTTTCTCCTAAGAGATATTCCAACGCAGTATACAATTGCCGAAAAACTATTTAAAAAGGCAAAAAGTGGAAAAGTAAAGCTTGTCCTCCCTCAAATTATAATTTTTGAAATATACTTTATTTTAAACACATTTTATCATCTCTCAAAGCCAGAAATTATAGAAAAGATACAATCTCTTTTGGCGGTTAAATACTTCCATGTACAAAATAAGGAAATATTTAAGAAAGCAATAAAACTATTTGAGAAGAGCAATAATTCATTAGCAGATTGTTTCCTTTTGGCAAAAGCGGATTATGCAAAGGCAGAGCTTTTCTCTTTTGATAAAAAACTTATCGCTTTGCATAAAAAGCAAAAGGTAAAATAGAACTACACTTGGCAATTACTCTGGTTAAAATGCAACTTGACATGGCAAATAACAAGTGTATAATACATATATATGCTGATTAAACGGTCCCTTTACGCACAAATAAAAGCGCATTTAGCCACTCCCGATGTGTTTACTCTCATTATTGGTCCACGCCAGGCAGGAAAAACCACCTTGATGGATCTGTTGAAAAAAGACGTAGAAGCAAGCGGAGAGAAGACTATGTCTTTGAATATGGATATTACGGGGCACAAACCATATTTTGCTTCTCACGAACAGTTAGTCCAAGCAATTCGTCTTGAAATAGGTGAGGGAAGAGGCTATGTCTTTTTGGACGAAATCCAAAGAAAAGAAGATGCCGGGCTTTTTTTGAAGGGGCTTTATGATATGAAACTGCCGTATAAATTTATAGTTTCAGGTTCTGGCAGTTTGGAGTTGAAGGAAAATATTCATGAGTCGTTACCTGGTAGAAAACGGATGTTTGAGCTGGGAACGTTAAGTTTTGAAGAATTTGTCGATTTTAAGACAGAATACAAATTTTCAGAGCCAGGAGAAGGGTTGTTGGATCTTGCGCAGTTTTTTGACTTTCATAAAGAGATGTTGAAGCTGTTATTGGATGAATACCTTAACTATGGGGGATATCCTCGGGTGGTGCTTGCAGCTACAGATGAAAAAAAACGACAGGAAATGGGCGATATTTATAACAGCTATCTTGAGAGGGATATTGAACAACTCTTAAATATTCAAAAAACAGACAGATTTACTAATTTAGTGAAGATGATAGCAGCACAAGCAGGAAACACGGTGAACGTAACCGAGCTTTCTGATTCTTTAGGTGTCGCGCAGGAAACAGTCAATCATTATCTCTGGTATTTAGAAAAAACATTTATTCTACACAAAGTAACTCCTTTTTTCCGGAATGTCCGTTCGGAAATAACAAAATCTCCCATTTATTATTTTGTTGATTTAGGACTAAAAAACTACAGCATCAACCAATTTGGCACCGCTGCTCTTTTGACCCCACCTCCAGGACTCCTTTTTGAAAACTTTATCTACAATGCACTACATGAATATCTCGGATTAAGCGCAGCTACTATTCATTTTTGGCGAACACAGGAAAGAGCAGAAGTGGACTTTGTGATCGATACAGGACTTAAAGCAATACCAATTGAGGTAAAATACACGGTAATTAAATCAGCTACTGTGACACGGTCGTTTCAGTCATTTTTAACAAAGTATAAGCCGAAACATGCCTATATTATCCACTTGGGTGAATACCAACAAAGAATAATTGATGAAACAACCATTCATTTTCTGCCTTTTTATAATCTCCAAGTGATTATCAAACAGTTATAGGAGAAGAAAGCAATACAGCTATTTAAAAAACCAAAAGCGGGATTTGATCCAGGATAGGAGATTGTTGAGGGTTTGTTCTAAAGCATTTGCTTTTATTTTGATATGCAAAAGCAAACAAATCAAGAAAAAATTCTTAAAGACTACGAAGAAAAAGCAGACGCATTGTTAAAACAAATGTATCAGGTATTACTTCGGGCACAGAGAAAAGTAGAGGATAACGCATACAGGAAGGCGCTTCTAAAACTGTAGGAGGGGAGGGTGTTATGATAGATGTTAAACCAGAAGATATAAAACCTCAAGAAGCAAAACCAGGTCATAATCCATATGCTCTGGCAGCTGAGTTTCAACAAAAACTAGTTTCTATTCATCCATATAATGACGGAAATGGAAGGCTTTCCCGTCTTATTATGAACTGGTCGCTAGAAAACGATGGTGTTTCTCCAAGTGTTTTAAGTGAGCCCGATAATGATATTTTGTTAGATCAAGAAACATGGGTTAAGCATGTGAAGCAAGGTAGTGAACAGTATAGTTTTAATCAACAGCGTAGAGAAGCATTAGAACACATCGGATATAAGAATGTAGCGGAAATAATGGGATTAGATGAGGAAAAAACTTTCTATGATGATATTTATCAGTATGTAAAGCAAGCGCCACAAGCGCCGGAAGGTGGAGAGGCTATAGACCATAGTATGTATGAGCAATTTTTGAGTGATTTGGAAGAGGAAATGAAAAGATTTGATAGCGAATTTCGCAGCGAGCGTAACTCGGAGG
This sequence comes from Candidatus Levyibacteriota bacterium, assembly GCA_016182425.1. GTDB lineage: Bacteria > Patescibacteriota > Microgenomatia > Levybacterales > UBA12049 > JACPGP01. The sequence goes on along the minus strand of JACPGP010000028.1, from coordinate 904 downwards.
TTTTAATGGAGGTTTCTCAAGGTGGTCTAATTCCACAAGCGTTAATAGATCTTGCTGGTCGAACCCCAAACGACAAAGCTTTGCATAGTCAGTATCTGCAGGAGCGTTTTTTGAGCAAGCATACAGTGTATCGCGGTGGAAAAACTACAGATTTCAAAAAAGAGTGTGCCGCAATATGCAGTTGCCAAATCTATGCGAGATTATAATCTAATGGTTAGTGCTTCCTATATGCAAAGGCATTATCCAGAAAATAATTTCATACCTCAAGGTTTGTCAGAGCAAGATGGGCTTTTGTCGATAATAGCAGCGCATACAAATGAAAGTATGCCTCAACTGATGCGGTCTCCTTTTGCAAGTTCAAGCATAAGCGAAAGGGAAGCTAGTAGGTGGGCGAAGGACAGGACAAAAAATATTAATGGTGCGAAACATGGAATTGTTTTTGAAGCATACGTTCCAAACTACGGCAGTATTTTTACTTTTGGAGAAAGTGTTAATACGGAAACCTATTCGGATCTTCCTGGATTAAAGGGGTTAGGTTTTGGACATCCACTCGAAGAAGAAATTCTTATACCAGGAGGAATATTGCCAGCAGAGATAAAAAAAATTACTGTTTATGATTTAGGATCAGATTATCGAGCCAAAGATACTCGAGTTGGTTTTGAGGCATCAACATGGTTTTATAATGGAGAACAATTCTTAGAGATTGTTGATCATAGAATTTTTGGCACCGAAGGTAGAGCTGGATTTAAAAAATATAAGCTTAATACTGCAACAAGTAAGTTTGAGTTGCTAGTTGTCTAGGCATTGTTACCCAGTTTCTCTCGTGTTAAAATGATTGAATGCAATATGTAGCAGATCTTCATCTCCATTCCAAATATTCCCGTGCAGTATCAAAGGACATGGT
>JACPGP010000027.1 GCA_016182425.1 Candidatus Levyibacteriota bacterium | reverse complement strand
GGGATGTCTGGTTCGGGGAAATATCGGTATTCGTTTGCCTCTTCTTTTGTGCGTTGAGAGTAGGTGATTTGCTTTTTTTCATCCCATCCTCTTGTTTCCTGCGCTGGTAATTTTCCTTCATTTAGAATTTTTGTTTGTCTTTCTATTTCGAAATTAATCGCTTTTTCAACAAACTTAAATGAATTAATGTTTTTCACTTCCACTTTATATTTTCGTAATTTTGAATTTGCTAATGAGATGTTGGGCTCCATTCGCATCTCTCCTTTTTCCATATCTGCATTCGCGACACCCAGGTAGCGGACAATCTGCTGAATTTTTTGTAAGTACGCTTTTACATCTTGCGCATTGTCAAAATCCGGCTCTGTAACAATCTCAACAAGCGGCACGCCGGAACGGTTAAAATCAATTAAACTCACTTTTTCTCCATTCACGTTTTCATGCAATAGTTTTCCAGTATCTTCTTCCATATGTACCCGTGTAATGCCAATTGTTTTGTCGCTTGCAAGTTTTATAGAACCTTTTAGACAGAAAGGTTGGTCATACTGACTAATTTGATACCCTTTTGCTAAATCTGGATAAAAATAGTTTTTTCGATCGAACTTGGAAAATAGGGGAATATTACAGTTTAGCGCCATGCCAATCATCACGCACCATTCAATGGCGGTTTTATTAGGCACTGGTAAAGCTCCAGGAAGTCCCAAACATACAGGGCACGTATTTGTGTTAGGTTTCTCACCAAAGTATTCTGCTTTACACCCACAAAACATTTTGGATTTTGTTTTAAGCTCAACGTGTACCTCAAGACCAATAACTGGAGTGTATTTCATAGGTTTGGTTTTTGTTTGTGCCACTCTGTTGCCTGTTCGTATGCGTGTCCAATCTGAAATAATTTCTCTTCGGAAAATTGAGGACCAAGAATTTGCATGCCAATTGGTAGCCCATCTTTTGAAAATCCACAAGGTACTGCCAGTGATGGAATGCCTGCTAGGTTTATTAAAACTGTATAAACATCAACTAAATACATTTGCAGCGGATCATCTGCTTTTTCTCCAATTTTAAATGGAGGAGTTGGAGAAACAGGAGACAATATGACATCACAAGATGAAAAAGCTTTTTCAAAATCATTTTTAATTAGTGTTCGAACCTGCATGGCTTTTTTGTAATATGCATCGTAGTATCCGGCAGACAAGGCATAGGTGCCAAGCATAATTCTTCGTTTCGCCTCGTCACCAAAACTTGATCTATCGTTACCATACCTTATACCATCGTACCGGGCAAGGTTAGAACTTGTCTCGCTTGGTGCAATAATGTAGTAGGTGGCAATGCCATACTCAACAGATGGAATTGAAATTTCTACAATTTCTGTTCCTTGCGAAGTCAGCGTTTTAATAGCAGCATCGATTGCCTGTTTTACTTCTGTATCTAGCCCTTTTCCAAAAAATTCTTTTGGCAAGCCAACGCGAAGTCCTTTGATGTTGTCGTTTAAGCGGTCAGTATAGTTTGGAACATTGTTTGGAGAACTTGTGGCGTCTTTTTCGTCTTTGCCTGCGATAATTTCTAAAATGTATGCTGCATCGTATACGTTTTTTGCAATTGGCCCCATTGAATCAAGAGATGATGCATAGGCAATTGCGCCATATCGTGAAACTCTGCCATAAGTTACTTTTAGCCCAACGGTCGAACAAAACGATGCGGGAAGGCGAATTGATCCGCCGGTATCCTCACCAATTTCAAAAATCGTCATGTCCGAAGAAATTGCTGCAGTTGAGCCGCCGCTGGATCCTCCTGCCACGTATTCTTTGTTCCATGGGTTTTTGGTAACGCCAAAATCTGAATTTTCGGTTGAGGCACCATGTCCCCAGGCGTCGCAGTTGGTTTTTCCCAAAAGAATTGCGCCCGCATCAATAAGTTTTTGGTAAACAGTGGCATTGTAGGGAGGAATATAATTATCTAAAATTTTCGATCCGGCAGTTGTTCTAACATTTTTTGTGGAATAAATATCTTTCATAGAAAACGGAATTCCGAGTAGTGGCGTAGCCTCCCAAGCCTCGCTTCGCGAGGCTAAAAGAGCGTCTACTTTTTTTGCTTGTTCAAGAACCGAGTCTTTGCAAACTATTAGAAAGGCATTTAATTCTTTATTATGCTTTTCTATTTGATCAAGACAGGCTTTTGTAAGTTCAACGGATGAGAATTTTTTCTGTTGTAAGCCTTCTTTTGCGTCTTTGATGGTAAGTTGATTTAAGTTCATGATTCTAAAATCGCCGGCACTTTGAATAATCCATTATGTTTTGCCGTCGTGTTGGATAGCGCTTCTTCTTGCGATAACGATTCAGTGGCTATGTCTTCTCGTGTCACATTTTCGAGTCCCGTAACCTGGCTTGTCGGCTCGATACCTTTTGTATCAACCTCGTTGAGTTTTTCGATATATTCCAAAATCGAAGAAAGCTGTGTTTCAAACTTCTTTTTTTC
>JACPGP010000006.1 GCA_016182425.1 Candidatus Levyibacteriota bacterium | reverse complement strand
CCCTTCTCTCAAGGCGGCGACTTCCATGATGGGGGGATTGAGGGAATGTTTCGCTTTCTAAAGCGAGTTTGGGCTCTTGTGGCAACCTATTCTGTAGAATCTCCAGAAACTAACGAGGCAAAAAGAATGACGCATAAAACAATTAAGAAAGTAACTGCGGATATTGCCTCACTTCACTATAACACAGCTATTGCAGCTTTGATGGAATATTATAACTTTCTTTCAAAGCAGAAAACAGTAAGTTTTGAAGAGGCAAAAGTCTTTTTGTTGCTTCTAGCGCCTTTTGCGCCACACATGACTGAGGAATTATATCAAAGAATTGCAGGCAAGGAGGATTCAATTCATACTCATCCTTGGCCGACATATGATCCCAAGATGCTTGAGGAGGACGAGGTAACTATAGTGGTGCAGATTAATGGGAAAGTTAGAGACACCATAAGAAATCAAAGATCAAAGATCAAAGATCAAAAAGACGTGGAGCAATTAGCAGGAGAAAGTGAGAAGGTAAAGAAGTATTTAGCGGGCAAAAAAATAGAAAAAGTTGTCTATGTTGAGGGAAAGATTATAAGCTTTGTTGTTAGTAAGTAGCACTCTTTATTTTTGTTTGCTAAATTAATGCCTCAAGAATTACCCAAAATTTTTCACAGAATTTTCACAGGCACGATTGCTTTTGTCCGAAAATACCCATTTCAGACCGTTTTAGGAGCCCTGGGATTGATACTTTTTGTACTTGGTTTGATATCTTTGTTAACTTCAAACCCTTCAGAGGAGAAGATCATTTTTGAGGATCAAAAAGAGGCTACTCAAGAAATTGTTATAGACATCGAAGGAGCGGTGGTAAAACCTGGAGTTTACAAGCTTCCAACAGATTCTAGGATAAAAGATGCGTTGATTGCTGCATCTGGATTAAATGAAAATGCCAACCGCGATTGGGTGGCGAAAAATCTTAATCTGGCCCAAAAACTGACCGATGGCGCAAAAGTCTATGTGCCAAAAATAGGCGAGAGTGCCAAAGGGGCAATGAGTGGCGCAGGAAGTGTTAATGTCAACAGCGCCAGTCTTTCAGAGCTTGAAGCGCTGCCGGGAATTGGTGCAGTAACAGCCCAAAAGGTTGTTGATAACAGACCTTACACCTCAATAGAGGAGCTTTTGGAGAAGAAAGTAATAGGAAAAGCGGTGTTTGAGAAGATAAAGGAGAAGATTGCAGTATATTAATTATTTCATAGGAATTCTTCTTTTACTGCTAGCTTTTCGTTTTCAGCAATTCTATCAATCTACATCAAAAACTATAATAGATGGACAGCAGATAAAAATACACGTCACGCTTCTGACTGAGCCCAAAATTGTCGGTAGTCAGCAAAAATTTGTTGTCATTGACGATGGACAGACTTTTTTTATCGTAACCCCAAGATATCCGGCATTTCATTATGGCGATGCCTTACATATCTTTGGCACTGTTAAAAAAAGAGTGCTAACAAATGAAAATCAAGTCCTGTCAATGTATTATCCCAAAATCGAGGCAAGCAAAAAAGAGGGGAATTTTGTGTTAGCCCCGATTAAATCGGGGTTAGCAATTACATCTACTATCCGCCAAAAGGTGACGTTACTTTTTCAAAATACCCTGCCATCCCAAGCTTCAAGTTTGCTTTTAGGCATAACGTTTGGCATCAAAGCGGGGATGACATCAGACTTTTTTGAAAAGCTCAAAGCAACTGGTGTTTTGCACGTGATTGCGGCATCGGGAATGAATGTCACTATGGTAGGAGGGTTTTTAAGCAGTCTTTTTGCCGTTCTTTTTCGGCGGCAAATTGCCATTTTGGCCAGCATCGGAGGGATTGTTTTCTATGCCGCTTTGGCAGGATTTGAACCATCAATTGTTAGGGCCTCTATTATGGGTATTCTTGCTTTCACCGCTCAAATTCTTGGGCGACAATATCTGGCAACCTATGCCTTGGTTTTAGCCGCAGCAGGAATGCTTTTTTTGAATCCGCAGCTTCTTTTTGACATCGGATTTCAGCTTTCGTTTCTGGCGACCCTTGGTCTTATCTACATCCGGCCGCTTCTTCCAGGATTTCCTGATCTCCAAACCACCATTGCCGCCCAAATTGCTACCTTACCAATTTTACTTGCTAATTTTGGTACATATTCGCTCTTTTCAGTGCTGGTTAATGCCTTAGTTTTGTGGACAGTGCCGGTTCTGATGATAATTGGGGGAGTGGGAGGGATGGTGGGTTTGGTTTTTGAACCTATGGGGAGGTTAATTTTGTATGCGTCTTTGCCTTTTCTTTTGTACTTTGAATATGTTGTAAATTTATTTAGTAATTTTGGCACCACAATTGCTATCAATTCTTTCCCATGGCAATGGGTAGCGGGTTACTATTGTCTATTGATAGTAATTGTTCTTCATCATGCGCAAAAAAGTCGTTCTTATTAGTATAGTGGCGGTCTTTTCGCTTACTGCAATATCTACTTATCAGTACTTTCGCTTTTTTGATGGCAAATTACACCTGGTTTTTTGCAATGTGGGCCAAGGCGATGCCATTTACATTCGAACTCCAAAACAGATAGACATTTTGGTTGATGGCGGTCCGGATGAGAAAGTTCTTTCTTGCTTGGCAAACCACATGCCGTTTTGGGATAGACAAATAGATTTAGTTGTTCTTACACACCCGCATGCAGATCATATAATTGGTCTTTTATCAGTTCTTAAGCGCTATCAGGTGATGTCTTTTGCTACAGAAGAATTAGAAAATGATACAGTTGTATTTATAGAACTGACAAATCTTTTGAAAGAGAAAAAGATTAGCCAAAAGTATCTTTCTGCGGGGAATAGGGTAAAAATAAAAGATGGAGTAATGCTTAATATTGTTAGTCCAACGAAAAACTTTTTGCGTCAAACATCTCCAGATGGCAAGATTGTAGAAAGCGGAGAGTTTGGATCTTTGGCGATGCTTTTGTCTTACAACGAGTTTGATCTTTTACTAACAGGGGACAGTCAGGCAAGTCAGCTTGAGACTGTTCAATCTTCAGTTGATGTGTTGCAAGTTCCCCACCATGGGTCAAAAACTGGCCTTACAGAAGATATTATACAAGTATTATACCCTAAACTTGCTGTTATTTCGGTTGGAAAAAACAACTACGGCCACCCCAATCGGGAAATAATCGGTAAATTGGAAAAGGTTGGCAGTAAAATTTTACGAACAGACAAGAATGGAGATATCGAAATTGTTTCCGATGGAAAGAGGGGTTTTATTGTGCTAGACTAAAGCCATATGGATGCAAAAAAGCAGATTATTGAAAGTTTGGTAAAAGCTGTTGGGGAGTTAGTGCCAGATGAGCAGATAGATGTTGAGCTTCAGGAGCCGAAAGACGAAAGCCATGGCGACTATTCCTCGAATGTAGCGCTCGTTTTAGGGAAAAAGTTTCATCAGAATCCTCAAGAGTTAGCAAAAAAGATATTGGATATTGGGAATTGGAAATTCCTCGACAAAGTCGAGGCGGTCGCTCCTGGTTTTATTAATTTTTATCTGTCATATGACTACTTAATAGATCAGTTACAGGAGGTTTCAATGCAAGGCCAGGCCTTACGAGGCAAAAAAATCATGGTTGAGTTTACCGACCCAAATCCCTTCAAAGAGTTTCACATCGGCCATTTGTACAGTAATGCGGTTGGAGAAGCGCTTTGTCGGCTGCTTGAATCACAGGGAGCCACTGTGAAACGTGTTAACTATCAGGGAGATGTTGGGTTACACATAGCAAAATCGCTTTACGCAATTTTGCAAATCTCAAATCTAGAGAAAAAGAATCCAAAAGAACGGGCAAAGTTTCTGGGAAAGGCGTATGCAAGGGGAGCAAAGGCCTACGAAGAAGATGAAGCTGCAAAGAAAGAGATTAATATATTAAATAAAAAGATTTATGAGAATGACGCGTCAATAAGAGAGCTATACCAAAAGGGGAGAGAGTGGAGTTTGGAGCACTTTGAAACTATCTATAAACGTCTTGGTACAAAATTCGAAGGGTATTACTTTGAATCTGTAGTTGGTAAAATTGGTCTTGAGTACGTTAGAAAACACATGGACATCTTTCAAGAAAGCCAGGGTGCTGTTATTTTTCCAGGAGAAAAGTATGGGTTACACAACCGGGTTTTTATTAACTCCTTAGGTTTGCCAACCTACGAGGCAAAAGAATTGGGTTTGGCTCCCACAAAATATAAAGATTTTCCTTATGACTTATCTATTATTGTGACAGGCAATGAAATTAACGCGTACTTTTCTGTTTTGCTAAAGGCCTTATCGCTTATTAATCCAGATTTAGCAGCAAAGACCAAACACATTGGTCATGGCATGGTGCGTTTGCCAACAGGAAAAATGAGCAGTCGAACAGGTGTTGTGCTTACAGGCGAGTGGCTTTTGGATGAGGCAAAAGAAAGGATACAAAGAGCGTATAAGCAGATGGATGAGACGACTGCTGAAAAAGTTGCCGTCGGAGCAGTCAAATACGCCCTGTTAAAAAGCGGCATTGGACGGGATATTAGCTTTAGTTTTGAAGAGTCAATTAGTTTAGAAGGAAATAGCGGGCCGTATTTGCAGTACACATATGCTCGCACGCAGAGCGTGCTCGCGAAAGTATCAAGTATTAAGTATCAAGTATTAAGTATCAAGTTAGAGCCCGAGGAATTAGCAATTCTAAGGGCGGTTCACAAATTTCCAGAAATATCGCAAGAAGCTGCCGAGAAGTTTGCACCAAACCTTCTTTGCACCTACCTTTTTGACCTGGCGCAAAAGTTTAATCTGTTTTACCAAAAACACAAAATTTTAGAATCAGAAGAAAAAGAATTTCGTCTGGCATTAACAGCAAGTGTTGGTCAAGTTCTCAAAACCGGCCTATATCTTCTTGGTATCATAGCGCCTGAGCGTATGTAAGTTAGGCTGCAATGTGGTATACTGTGATAACTTATGCAGTACCACAAGACAGTCCTCTCAAATGGTTTACGAGTTCTCACTATCCCCATGCCCTCTTTTGAAAGCGCCACGGTTTTGGTGATGGTTGGGGCAGGCTCCAGATACGAAACAAAAGACAACAATGGCATTTCCCACTTTTTAGAGCACATGGCCTTTAAGGGTACCAAAAAGCGCCCCTCTGCCATAGAAATTTCCACCCTTATTGATGGCATTGGCGGAGAATTTAATGCCTTTACCGGTAAAGAAACAACCGGTTACTATATCAAATCAGGGGCAAACCATATCAATTTATCCTTAGATGTCCTCTCGGACATGCTGCAAAACATGCTTCTCTCTGCAAAAGAAATAGACAAGGAAAGGGGAGTTATTTTGGAAGAAATCAACCTCTACGAAGATACGCCGGCGCGCAAAATCGGCGATGTGTTCGAGTCTCTTTTATATGGTAATACGCCAATGGGTTGGGATATAGCAGGGGAGAAGGACGTTATTCGAAAAATTACAAGGAGCGATTTTCTTGTCTTTATGGGATCGCTGTACAGTGCTAATAATCTTACTGTGGTGGTGGCTGGTGGTATTGATAGCAAAAAGACATTTATTCTTGTTGAACAGTACTTTGGCAGGATGAATGTTTTTGCCACCAATCAGTATGAGCCAGTTGTGCAGGCGCAAGAAAAGCCTCAAGTTTTTATCAAGCATAAAAAAACCGAGCAGGTACACATCGCTCTTGGGGTTCGGACAGTAGCAATCAACAGTCCCGACCGCTATCCATTGGCACTTTTATCTGCCATTTTAGGCGGAGGAATGAGCAGCAGATTATTTCATGAAGTACGGGAGAAGCGGGGACTTGGCTACTATGTTCGGACAAACGCCGATGAATATCAAGATTGCGGGTCTTTGGTTACTATGGCAGGTATTGATCCAAAACGAGTTGATGAGGCAATAACCGTGATACTTGATCAGTATCATGGAATTTCTTCCGCCAGAGCGGCGGATCTAATTTCTAATGACGAGCTAAAGAAGGCTAAAGAATATATTAAAGGACATCTAATTTTAGAGATGGAGGATAGTAGGTCGGTGGCTAGTTTTTATGCCTCACAGGAGCTTTTAGAAAAGCACATTGACAACCTCGATGACGTTCTGTTAAAAATAGATAAGGTGACAAAAGAGGAAGTGTCGCAGGTAGCAAAAAAATACTTAAAACCTACCCGGCTAAATTTGGCGGTGATAGGAAATTTTGATCCGTCAGCTGCCGGAAAAAGTAAGTTTGAAAAGTTGTTATGGAAAGATCAGTAATATTAGTTAAGCCAGATGGGGTGCAGCGAGGCTTAGTCGGTGAGATTATCCATAGATTCGAGCGCAAGGGTCTGCGTCTGGCAGCCCTCAAAATGCTTTCTCTCTCAGACGCTATTTTAGACGAGTGGTATGCGCACCACAAAGACAAAGCCTTCTTTCCCAAGCTCAAAAGTTACATGAAGTCTTATCCGGTGGTGGCCATGCTGTGGGAGGGGGTCGAGGCAGTTACAACCATTCGTAAAATGGTGGGTATCACAAAGGCTCGTGAAGCAGACGCAGGCACCATCCGCGGTGATTTTGCCATGAGCCAGCAGTATAATCTGATCCATGCTTCAGAAACTGCCGAAATTGCCCGCAAAGAGGAAGCCCTCATCTTCGACCCCAAAGAAGTATTTTCTTGGGAAAAAGCTGACTACGACTACATTTACCTCGAAGAAGAGCGAAAATAACCCCTTGCATCCGCCAAAAGAAGTGATACAATCTATATCCTATTAGGTTAGGCAGGATTATGGATGATGACGACTTTTGCTTCTAATTAAGGACTGTCCTTTAAAAGGTCTCCATGGCGGCCTCTTCCAGATGTGATTTTTCCTTATCCGAAAGTTCTCCATTGCAAAAGTCGATATATTTTAGACTAAACATCTCCTCGGGTGTTCCTAAAATGCCCATAATGATGTCTTTTTTACATAACATCCAGGGTAAAACTCGTACATACTCATGGTAGCTGCTCCAGGGGTAATCCGAGGGAAGGGATGTCATGCCAGCCTCAACCGGATTTCGGTGAATGTATTTTGTTAAATATAGGAGTTGCTCTTCAGAAGTTACAATAACCTGTTTAAACCGATCTTGGAAGAGGTGGCCCACATGGCCGTGCTTTTTATTAAAATACATTGAGTAACTGGTGTGGAGAGAAGAGATAAATTTATGAATTGGAGTGTCGGTTTTTTGTTTAGCTAGCAAGTGGATGTGGTTGGGCATAAGGATATAACAAATAAGCTCGACATCATGCTTTTGGATGTTTTTTTCCAGGCGATTTATATAGAAGAGATAGTCATCTTTATTATGAAAGATATCCTGCTTGCCGTTTCCCCGGTTGTAAATGTGGTAATACGTATCTTTGGCATACTGTTTGTAGCGTGAAAACCTGGTATTATAGGTCATTTTCGACATATTAGTTTAGCTTGTTAAACCAACCTCTATAAGGACTGTCCTTATAGGGGTTGGTTTGGCGACCCGTTTGTCGGAGTGGGGGGAATTGAACCCCCTGTTTCTGCGACCCGAACGCAGCGTGATACCGATTCACTACACTCCGTCATTTCCAGTCAGGCGGGCGAATCGTGTGCCTTACCAATTAGGCCAATCCCCGTTTTATTTATTCTACGTTCTTTTGTGTTAAAATACAATTGATGTCCTCGTAGCTCAACGGATAGAGCAGTCCCGTCCTAAGGGAAAGATTGGAGGTTCGATTCCTCTCGAGGACGCCCTTCCATGACAAAATCACAGATTATTCGCTACTTTATGCTACGAAGCATTGGCAATTTTTTGCTCCTTTTTTCTATCTTTGGCGTTATTGCTACTTTTGGACCCAGTCTTTGGTACGAAGCTCAGTATCGCCTGGCTCAAGCGCGAGGCATTCGCTTTACTATTGCGGAAGAAAAAGATAACAAAGTAAAAACTGGTTTTGGGCAGATTCTAGAGCAACAGCGTATTGCTCAAAATGGTGGATTTAGAACCATCCTTACCGGTCCTAAAGAGCAAATACTGGCGCCAATTGATACACAGTTTAGTATTTTGATACCAAAAGTTGGGGCAAACCAAAAAGTGTTTGCCAATGTAGACTCCACAAACGAAAAAGAATTCTTACCGATTTTATATCAAGGCGTTGCCCACGCCAAAGGCACGGTCTTCCCAGGCATGAGGGGCAATATTTACCTGTTTGCTCACTCATCTGATAATTTTTGGGATGTGGGCCGTTACAATGCTATTTTTTACCTTATTAAAGACCTTTCAGTTAATGATGACATTGTGCTTTTCTTTGAGAACAGACGACATAACTACAAAGTTTCTGAAACAAAAGTGTTAGATGCCTCGGAAGTTTCGTACTTGGTTAACAGCCAAGAAGGAAAAGAAGAGACGCTTATCCTCCAAACCTGCTGGCCCCCGGGAACTACCTGGAAAAGACTAGTGGTTCTTGCAAAGCCGAAGTAAATATCTTAGTATGTAGTAAATGAGATATTTGCCGTTTGCTCTTGCTTTTTTTGCCTTTTTTCTGTATCTATTTAGCGCCCCGCCTTTTATGCTGTGGCTGGATGCAGGCAGGTTTGTGTCAGCCATTGTGACTTTGGGTATACCTAATCCGCCAGAACCGCTCTACTTGCTGCTGGCCCACCCTTTTACCTATCTGCCTTTCGGGTCGATGATTTTTAGAATCCAAATCTTTTCTGCTTTAACTGCAGGGGTAACATTAGTGGTGCTTTATAGATTGATATTATTGGTTGTTAAGCTTCCTCTTGCTGCCCTTTTTGGAACAGCCATGATGGCTTTTTCCTACCAGTTTTGGTCCCAGGCGCAGAATATAGAGACTTTTATTCTGGTCACTTTTCTAGCGGTACTAGTGCTTTTGTTAGCCATCACGGCTCAAACGAAAAAGAAATTTTTTATCAACTTTAGCATCATTTCGGCTATCATGGGGCTTGCTACCGGTACTAACCCGGTGATTGCCTCGATTATTCCCACCCTTCTTTGGGTGATGTGGGACAAGAAAAAACTGATCACTCCTTTGGGATTTGCGGTTTGGGTAATAGTAGGAATAGTGGCAATTATTGCCATTCATTTATATATACCTATTAGAGCTTCGGCAAGTCCCTTCTTAAACTACTGGAAAGCAACTACCTTTGAAGGTGTTTGGAACGTATCCACAGGATCGGGACTAAATGTTTTTGTGCCGGAGCTGGGCAGAATTAATGGTTTTACCGGATCACCTGAAATTTTCTTCAAAAGCACCTGGCATTTTATCGAGATGTTTTTTCTTAAATTTACTCCGCTTTTGGTTCCCTTCATACTCGCCGGAGGCTATTTTTTATGGAAAAAGAGCAGGTATTATTTTATTTTCTTTGGCTTAATAATTTTAACCAACTGGCTTTTTTCGGGATTGTATTTTTCCGGCAACCAGGAGTCCTGGTTTTTAATGTCGGATATTTCATTTGTTGTTTTTGGAGCTTTTGGTTTTTACTACCTGGTGACAGAAGGGTTTGCCCACCTGGCAGCCAGGGTTAAGTATAATAATTATAACCGTTATAAACGTTATAACAGTTATATTTTTGTCGTTGTTTTAGTTCCTCTTTTGGTTTGGGGATTTCTGCTTTATAGGAGAGACTATGCGTTAACAGAGGATTATATCAATAACCTCTACCGCCCTATGGAAAATCAGAAAGCCATTATTTTTGGCTCATCAGATTTGTATGATTCGGTGTCGTTTTTAGTGCATGATGTTAAGGATCTAGCCACCTATAAACCCAATGTGATACCAATTACCGATAATTTGTTATATATCTTAAGCTGGTACAGGGAGCATCTTAAGGAAGTAACAGATCTTAAAATCCCGGATGATAAAGGGTTAAAATATGATTCTGCCCTAGAATACAGCCAGTTTGTTAATGAATTTTTTAGCCAAAATGTAGCAAGTTATAAAATATATGTGACAGTTCCGGCTTTGCGAAACAACTTTCTGCAAGCCTATAAAGGCCAAAATTTGGGTCCGTCGCTGCGGATTGATGAGAATAAATTCAAGCTTTTGCCCCAGGGAATGCTCTTTGAGGTGGTTTCTAAAGACTCCACAGCTTCTTCGAATCTGGCTTACTTTGATTATAAGTTTAAAAATAAAGGGTTTCCCAAAAACACACCCTTTATGCTGGAGCAAACCTATAAAACAGAGCTAACAGGAGTGCTCAATGAGTATGCTTATTCCTTGGAGGCAGTGGGCGACACTTTATTAAAAGAAGGCAGGGCACAGGAAGCTTTTAAGTATTACCAGGGGGCGTACGATTTTAACCCTAAAAATGCCGAGATTATCAGCCGGCTTGGTAATTATTATGGTACTATTGGCGATCACAAATTGGCAGCGGAATTCTTTGAGAAGGCCTTAAAAATAGAGCCGAATAATATTGGATTATTGTTTAACTCGGCTATTGCTTACGAGAATACAGGCAGAAAAGACAAGGCGGTGAGAAACTACAATCGGGTGCTGCAGCTCTCCCGTGGACAGCAGGGGGGGCAGCCGGATCAGATTTCCCAGCTGGCCCAAACCAGGCTTAATGCCATCAAAACCGCCACCCCCTCGGCTCAACTAGCCACCGGTTCGGCACAAACTTCTCCCCAAAGCCTTCAGCAGCAACTGATGACTGCTCCTACGAAGCCTCAAGTGGGGATTTATCAAAGCCCGGAGTTTAACTTGCAGTTTTTGGTGCTGCCGGGTTTTAAGGTGACAGAAGAAAAAGGTTTTCTTAAACTCTCCAATGATTTAACAGCTAAAGACGAGCTGACTTTTTCCTTTTACTCAAGGAGTATGGGGGCAGCAGAGAAGCTGGATTCTTTGGGGGAAAAGTTGCCCTTTGAGTTAAGCGGGCCGGTGCTGATAACCCAGCCGGTAACAATCCCCGGATTTGAGGCAGTTGGCAAGACCTATGGTAGTGGCGAACACTTAACATTTTTGCTGTTAATGAAAAAGGGTAATCAGGGTATTGCTGTGAAGATTTATCCTGGAGATTCCTCAAAAACCGAGGAGTTTAATCAGATCCTAGGAAGCGTCAATACCCTAAAATGAATAGGTTATTTTGGTCAATCCCCATACTTCTTTTTTTAGCCCAGGCTTTTTTTACCTTCAATTCCACCTCCCAAATCCGCTACGAAGAGGCGGCAGAGTCGGTCAGAAACGTCTTTTGGCTGCAAAAAGGATTAATTTACGATGGAGCATCAAGTAATGTTGGATGGTATGCTCCTTTATTGCTTTTTTATAATCTATTTGGTTTTGATATATTTATTGCCAAGTATTTTCGGCTTGCCCTTAGCCTTATATCTCTTTTCTGTGCAGCTGCCCTCTTACTGCGCTTGTTAGGGCCTAAAAATGCTCTTTTACCCTTAATTGTGATAGGTTTATCACCAACACTTTTGTATTTTAATACCCTGGGGGTGGCATATGGAATAGATTTACAATATTTTCCAATCATTCTTTTTCTGATTTACAATCTTGATTTTAAAAAAAAACGCTTTTGTTTTTTTATGGAATTTGCAGCTTGGACTTTAAGCATGATAGCAATGGAAAGCTATCCTGCTTTTATATGGTACTTGCCTTTTTTGGGGCTTTTTTTCCTTTGGAAGCTTAAAAGTGTTAAAGAGAAAAAATGGCATATACTCGTAAGCCTTATTAGTTTTTTATCACCATTGCTCCTTACCTTTATTTTTATTCAAAATAGACAAAATTTAATATATGACCCAATACTTAAAAGTGGAATTTTTAGGGCAGGGGGAAGTTTGGGTTTTGACTCGGGAACATTTGCAAGTAATTTGGGGGGATTTTTTAGAGATATTTTTTCTCAAGCAGATAGCTATCATTATCTCCTTTTTAAGGGAGAATTTTCCGATTTTTATCCTATTGCGGCTGTTGTTTTGACTTTGGGAATATTTTTTTGGCAAAAAAAATCTCCAGAAAGCCCAGAAAGCAAGTATATTTTAGGTTTTCTTCTTGGAGTTTTATTCATAGTTAGTTTAGTTTTTGATCCAAGCGGTGCTCCCGGAATCCGCCGGTATACATTTGTCCTGGCAGCCTTTTATATGTTGTTTGTCTTAGCTTGGAAAGCAGGAATTTCCCAAAAGCAAAAAACAACGGCTACATATATATATCTTGGAGTATTATCTTTACTTCTTGTTCACCATGTGATTGTTTTTCCGTTCAATTTGCTGCACCTTTCCAATCCAAGCAAAAATCAGATACAGACTTGGTTTAAGCCCACGCCTGGGCAATTTTTAGATAAATTAGTAACAAATGCTACCCAGCAGGATTTAAAATTAAATTGCGCGGATGAGGGCATTAACTGTCGTTATAGTGAGGTTTACGCATCTGTTGCAGGTAGTTGCATGTGGAATCATCGCGACTGTAAGCAAATTTACGGCTTTGATACGCAGAGTAATCAGTTTATACCCTTAAGTACTCAAGTATGGGACGAGTATTATTTTGATCACTAATTATGAAAAAGCCGGAACAGAGCGCAAAAGTAATTGGTATTATATTGGCATATAACTGCGCAAACTTTCTGAAAGATATTTATAGCCGTATTCCTAAACAATATTTTGATACGATCATCGTGGTTGATGATGGATCAACAGATAATACCTTGCAAATTGCAAAAAAATTAAACATTTTGTCATTTTCTCACGCGCATCTGGGTTATGGGGGAAATATAAAGTACGGACTCCAAAAAGCATTGCAGATGGGAGCCGACTATATGGTAGAAATTCATGGTGATGGACAATATGATCCAAGCGTAATTCCTTTTGGGCTTTCTAAGATAAAAGAAGGGTGTAGTTTGTGCTTAGGTTCGCGGTTTGTAAACTTAAAACAGCCTCTTGAGGACAACATGCCTATTGGACGATACATAGGAAACATAAGTCTAAGTTTTCTCTACAGAATTGTTCTGAGAGTAAATTTAACTGAGTTTCACACAGGCTTCCATATTTACAGCAAAGAGTTTATCTTGGCAGTTGGGTTTGGCAACACATCTAATGGGCATATATATAGCCTTGAAATTATTGCCCAAGCGTGTTTTAAGAAATTGCCTTTATGTGAAATTCCAATCAGGTGTGATTATAGAGCGCCTCACACATCAATAAGTATTAAAAAATCAATAGTTTACATCGTCCAATCTTTTATCCTTTTGGCTTTGTATCTGGCTGCGAAGATTGGCTTAAAATATGGTATTTTTAAGCATTATTAAATAAAAAAACGCACTATATACTTTTTAATAAGTGGCTTTTTTGGGAGAGGTTTTCTAAAAGCGATGACAGAATGCTTTCCGGAGTTTCCTCAAAAGTAAAATTATAGTTTTTTTGAAATTTTGTTGTATCTATAGTGATAGAGTGGGATGTTTTAGGGTGTTTTTCTATTGATACCGCAATGTCTTTAAATATTTTTGATACCTTTTTAATGATCAGAGCAATATTGGTTTCAAAACTTGCCAAATTATATATTCCTCTTTTGTCACCATTAATAATTATTTGCTCTACTGCTCTGCATGCATCATTTATTCCAAGAACAGAAAACGTCGCGTGTTGATTATATAGGGTAATTTTCTTTTTATTTCTTGCATACAAAAATATTTTGTTTATTATTTGGTTAACTCGCAGATTTTGCGAATACCCGTTTACTGTTGCCATTCGAAGACTATAAAACTCCAGAGAACTAAAAGGCATAAAGCAATCGAGTGTTTTTTTGGTAAGATCATAGATGGATAGTGGGTCCGGGCAGCTATCTATATACAATCTATAGGTGCTTGCGTAAATAAGTTTTTGTTTTTCTAATTTTTCCGTTAATGCCACAAACTTTTCTACGTTGTTTCTAAACGCTCCCACCATATCTTTTTTGCACATTCCAACAGTCGAATGCCCTCCCATAAAAATTACTACGTCATATAAATCATAGAAGCTTTTAGGCAGATCATGGAAATCGGACTTAATATTTTGGGGGTTAGTGTAGTTTCCAAACCATTCAAGGTCAACAGTATCTACGATATATTTCTTTTTTGTAAGGTAAGAAAATAACTGGCTGCCTATATAGCCGCATCCACCAATAATTACTACTTTCCTCATGTGTAATTTACACTTCATTCTATAACATCTTTTTGTAAATAGATACTGGAGAAATGCTGGACTACCATCAGGTTTTAGGCTATGATTTAGCAGCAAGCCAATTTATGAGAAAACTTAAGGTTGTCGCTGTAATGCCGGCCTTTAATGCTGCCAAAACTATTGCCAAAACGTTTGGGGATGTCCCCAAAAGTGTAGTTGACGAGGTGATAGTGGTTGACGATGGAAGTACTGATGATACTATAGATGTAGCCAAGAGTCTAGGGTTAACGGTGATTAGTCACCAAAAAAACCAGGGTTATGGAGCCAATCAAAAAACGTGTTATAGGGAAGCTTTGAAAGAAGGGGCAGATGTAGTGGTAATGATCCATCCTGATTATCAATATGATGCTTCTTTAACAGAGGAATTGATAAGGCCTATACTTAAAGGACGTTTTGACATTATGTTTGGCTCCAGAGTAAGAACCAGACGGGAAGCCCGGGAGGGGGGGATGCCGGTAATTAGGTATATAGTCAACAGAATTATCTCTTTAATAGAGAACATTATTTTGGGAGTTAATTTTACCGAACATCTTAGCGGTTTTAGAGCTTATTCTAAAAAGGTGCTACAGACCCTGCCTATTAATAAATTTTCCGATGATTTTATCTTTGATCAGCAGCTGATGATTTCCTCTATTGCTTATGGTTTTAAAATTTCCGAGTATCCAATCCCTGTGCGTTATTTTTCTTCATCCTCTTCTATTCGTTTTTGGCCGGGGGTGAAGTTTATTTTGCAAATTTTTGCCACCCTGATTCAATTTTTGTTATATAAATTAAGAATTTACAAGCCTAAGATTTTTGTGTAATGAAGCACTAAATTAAAAAGTTCTAGCGTCTTGGTGGCACAGGTATAGGTGGAGCACCAACGGATGGATCAGCAATCATCTTTCCCCATGGTCCATTTTCATTAAAGGCTGTTGTCAAAAATTCCCTTGAACCAAATTCCAGGTTAACTTCAATCTTGCTTCTTTGCGCCATTTGGTAAATGGTACCAAAATTACTATGCTCAAATAAATCCTTATTAATTTGGGGATCTTGCAATTGTAGTAATTGACCTACTTTTGGCATAACTGCTAAATAACCGGCATAATCATATAACTTTTGCATAAGGGGATTCTCAATAATAAGTTGCCTTCCCATTGTATTTGCAAGCTCTCGTTCAGTTACCCTTGGGTCAATTAAGTCAATTCTTCCTTGATTTCTGTAAGTATTCAAAGCAATTTGGCAAAAACTGTTCCATAAGGCTAAGTTAATGGCCTCTTTTTCCATGGCCAATAATTTGACCTGATCAGTTGAGTTGAGCCAAAAAGGAGAAAAATAGATTGCTACATCCAGTTTATCTAAAGTTGCATATGTTGCTGTTGATTGATTTATTAAGGAGGTGAATCGAAAACGTTGGTCAGGACTATAACTTGCGTTTATAAAGCCTATTTGAGCATACTCTTCATTAGTGAAGCCAGATCTGGTTTTGGATTTAAAAATAGGGTTAAAAGTAGAGATATCTCCCCGATAAACAGTATTGATGAGGGAATCTGGGGGTTGTAAACGGGCTAGCCTTATTACTTCCTGTTGAACTTTTTGTAATTGCTCTTCAGGTTTTTCAGCCAGCCATTCCCAAGGTTTTAGAAAAGCTGCT
>JACPGP010000026.1 GCA_016182425.1 Candidatus Levyibacteriota bacterium | reverse complement strand
GCATCTGCTGTGATGATGGGTGGGTTTTTTGCTGCTGCACTTGAAGCGCCAGGAAAAGTAATTGAGCTTCGTAAATCCCAGGTGCCTCATAGATTTCAGAGTATCTTTGCCAAAGATGAGGATGTCTATAAGTTTAAGGAGTATCGGGGAATGGGATCTGAAGGTGCCATGAAAAAAGGTACGGAGGTAAAATCAGAAGGGGAATTTCATGGGAAAAGTTATAAAGATCGAGTGCTGGTGGCAGAAGGAGTTGAGGGATTTGTGCCAGTGAAAGGAACAGTTCAAGAGCTTGCGGAGCAGGCGATTGGAGGTATTCGTTCTGGGATGTATCATGTAGGAGCAAAAACAATTACAGAGTTTTGGGAAAAAGCAAAGTTTATTCAAATAACTCAAGCATCTCTTACAGAAAGCCATCCGCACGATATTCTGGTAACAAACCCAGGGAAAAGCTATTCATGATTATCATTGTTGATTTTGGCTCACAGACAACACATCTAATTGGCAGAAGGTTTAGAGAACTTGGTTCAGAGATAACAATTGTTACTCCAGATATAGCGATTGCTGAAATAGAAAAAGAATTACCAAGTGGCATTGTGCTTTCGGGTGGTCCTGCCTCAGTCTATCAAGAAGGTGCTCCAACAATTGATCCAAAAATATTTTCTTTGGGTATTCCAATACTTGCAATTTGTTATGGATTTCAGTTAACAGCGCATCTGCTTGGTGGAAAAGTTATATCAGGAAGAAAAGAATATGGACCAGCAACGCTTCAAATCACAAATCTCTCCGGCTCAGCCGGACAAATCACAAAAGGGTTGTCTCCAAAATCTTTTGTTGTCTGGATGAGTCATGGCGATGAGGTAGTAAGCCTTCCGGAAGGATTTATGATTATTGGTTCAACAGAACATGTGCCATTTGCTTTTGTTGAGGATGTAAAAAGAAGCTTTATCGGCCTTTTATTTCATCCAGAAGTAGAGCACACAGAGTATGGTAGGCATATTTTAGCTAACTTTATTCGTATCTGTGGAAACCCCGTAGAAGAACACAAGCTTGATATAGACGAGCTTGTTGCTAATATCAAAGAAAAAGTAGGGGAAATGTTTGTGATTGGGGCAGTATCTGGAGGCGTTGACTCAACAGTGGCTGGGGTTTTGGCAGCTCGCGCGATAGGGAAGCAGTTTGTGCCAGTTTATGTAGATAATGGTTTAATGAGGGAAGGGACAGAAGATCATGTGAAAAAAATTTTCACTTCCCAAGGTCATGTAGAACCTATAGTTATTGATGCAGTAGGGGAGACTTTAAAAAGTCTACGGGGGATAGCTGATCCTGAAGAAAAAAGAAAAGTTATTGGTAAGTTATATATTGATATTTTTGAGCGAGAGATGGAAAAATTATTAGCATCTTCAAAACCTGTTAAATTCTTACTTCAAGGGACAATATACTCGGATGTAATCGAGTCTCAGGGCACGAATCTTGCTTCAAAAATAAAAAGCCATCACAATGTTGGGGGGCTTCCCGAGCGTATGAAGCTGCAACTTTTGGAGCCGCTTCGGGAGTTATATAAAGACGAGGTAAGAACCCTTGGAAAAACACTAGGACTCCCCGATGAATTTGTTTGGAAGCAGCCGTTTCCTGGGCCTGGGTTTGCGGTACGGATTCGGGGAGAAGTAACAAAAGAGCGGCTCGAAAAAGAAAAGCAGGCAGATGTCATTCTTATGGAAGAACTAGAAAAAGCGAGGGTACTGCAGAGTATTTTTATTTCGTTTCCTGTTATGACTGGTGCCGATTCTGTGGCAGTCAAAGGTGACGGCAAATTTTTTGGTGAAGTGGTTGCGCTTCGCATTGTTGAGTCGCAAGATGTGATGACTGCCACGTGGGCACGGCTTTCCTATGATGTGTTACAGAAAATCTCTTCCCGTATTGTCAACGAAGTTCCAGGTATTTCTCGAGTTGTCTACGACATCTCCACCAAACCCCCAGCAACCATGGAGTGGGAGTAAAATTTAGCATCTTGACAAAATAATATAGTCATGATACCATGACCATGGTTATGCAACAGATAGTTTCCAAATCACAATTTAAAGCCCAAATGTTGGAGTATTTTCGCCAGCTGGAAAAGACTAAACAGCCACTGGTTATTACTCATAGTGGCAAACCAGTAGCTAAGGTAATTCCTTATAAAAAAGAATCAGATTCAGAAGCTATATTAAAATCCTTAAAGGGAACTGTTACTTATCATGGAGATATAATTAAGCCTCTAGATGAGGAGTGGGATGTCCTAAAATGATTCTTTTGGATACTCATATTCTGATTTGGTGGGTGGATGACAATCCTAGACTTCCTAAAAAAATTAAAAAGGTTATAGTAGATACATCTAAAAAAAGCACAATTTTAGTATCCTCAATTAGTGTTTGGGAGATTGCTCTTTTAGTCAAAAAACAAAAAATTACACTTCTTAGAAGCGTGGATCACTGGATAGAAGAGATAGAGAAATTGCCATTTATAAAGTTTTTGCCTGTAGATAATCAGATAGCCCTGAAATCAGTAGGGTTACCAGGAGCTTTTCATGGAGATCCTGCGGACAGATTTATAGTGACTACAACCAGAGAGCATGGAGCTTCTTTGATTACAGCTGACAAAAGAATTCTTAACTATCCACACGTACAAACTATTTGGTGAAAATTACGAATACTTCTGAATCCATTCCTCAAGATTTTTACGGGCTTCTGTGTCAGTGAATTGTTTGGGAGGAGATTTCATAAAGTAGGCTGATGCGCTCATAATTGGTCCTCCAATTCCGCGATCAAGAGCTAATTTGCAACATCTGATGGCATCGATTACCACTCCTGCAGAATTGGGACTATCTTCAACCGACAAACGAACTTCAACATGTGTTGGCACATCGCCAAAATGACGGCTTTCAATTCTGATAAATGCGACTTTGTTGTCTTTAAGCCATCTGATATAATCAGATGGGCCTATATGTACATCATTAGAATCTATTTTTGCGTTTTGAAGTTCAATTTGAGACGTAACAGATTGAGTCTTTGAAATTTTTTTGGATTTAAGCCTAGACCTCTCCAGCATGTTTTGAAAATCTGTATTTCCTCCAATATTTAACTGGTACGTGTGATCTATTGGCATTCCCCGATCAAGAAAAAGATTAACTAGTGTCCGGTGTAAAATTGTTGCACCAACTTGAGATTTTATGTCATCGCCGATAATTGGCATCCCAGCTTCTTCAAATTTTTTTGCCCATGTTTTATCTGAAGCAATAAAAACAGGAATGCAATTAATCATGGCTACTTTTGCTTTCAGACATATATTTGCCCAGTATTCGGTTGCTTTTTGACTGCCTACAGGCAAATAGCTAACTAGAATTTCGGCACCAGAATCTTTGAGTATTTTTATTGGATCTACAAGCGTTTGTTTGCTTACATGAATAACATCCTTAAGGTATTCACCTATGCCATCCAGTAATTGTGCATTGTATACTTTTACTCCGGTTTTTTCTACCTTTGCAAAAACTTTAGTGTTATTAGGCTCTGCGTAAATAGCATTCGCCAAGTCTTTGCCTACTTTTGTGCCGTTTACATCAAATGCGGCCACAACTTCGATGTCGGAAATTTTATATCCACCCAAAACCGTATGCATCAGCCCTATTATTTTTTGCTTATCTTTAACGTTTTTATAGTATGTGAGGCCTTGGATTAGGGATGAGGCGCAGTTTCCGATTCCAATAATAGCAATCTTTATTTTTTTCATCTAATGGAAGCAATCATAGCATAAAGCTTAGCGTAAATCGAGGGTTTCACCTTTGTAGGTGAGGTTTTTGGGTTTTATAATCACTTGGCGTTCTCCTTCTTGAATATAGCCGGCGTTGATACTTTCGAAACCATTTTGTTTCACAATGCTTTGGGCTTTTTCGACATCGTTTTCCGGCAAGAAAATTGCATAATCCATGCCCATATTGTAGGTTTGGTACATTTCATTGTCATCAAGGCCAGCGTGTTTTTGAATAAAATTAAATACTTCTTGAGGTTCAAAAATGTTTTCAATGGCATAGGTAAATTCTCCCCGTGCGCGCATGACTTTACGAAGTCCATGTCCTGTGATATTTGAGACGTAGTGAATATCAATGCTAGCTGTAAGAAGATCTTGGACAAGCTTTGCGTAAATATTGGTTTTTGTTAAAAGCGCATCTCCATACAGCATACCATCTGGAAGTTTCGTACTATAACCATTGGGAAGTTTTTTAGAAATTGCGCGGGCTAAGGAGATGCCGTTTGCATTAACCCCATTACTTCGAAGAAGAAGAATTCTATCTCCTGCTTGTAATTTTTTATCGGTAATAAGATTCTTTTCTGAAGAAATGATACCGATTGCTGATCCTGCAAATTCGGCTGTGTTTGGGATAACTATTTGTTTCATGGTGGCTGTTTCTCCTCCGCCCCATGTAGCACCACTTATGTCACAAGCACTTTCAAAACCTTGTATTAAGTCATTCATTCGCGCTTTATCCTCTAACCAGCTATTATCTTCAATTGCCCAATAGGCATGAACAACAAGAGGCATTGCGCCAACTGTAACAAGATCGTTAATAATAGTTGCAACAGTGTCATGGCCGATAATATCGTAGTAAGTTTTACCGGTAATCTTTCGAGTGTCATCGGCAATAAGGTTTTTTGTGCCAAGACCCTCAATAACTGATGCCATAAAAATATTTCCCTGTTTCCAGACAAAAGCCGATTCACCTCTGCTATCAGAAACTTCGGAAAATCCATGTTTTGTAAGATTTACTGCAGTTTTAGCCGCAGCAGTTTGGGCAAGTTTTTTTATCGGGTCTTTAGTGTCGTAGTTGTCTCCAACCTGGGAATAGGTAATTGAATTATTTTTCATGCCTTTTGTACATAGTTTATCATGTTTTCAAAAATTGTTAGACCATGCGCCTTTTTTAACTGGAGGCGTCTCCAGTTGGGGTGGTTGGTTGGGTGGTTGAATTTTTCAGGATGTGGCATTATACCCAAAATTCTTCCTGTTGTGTCGCAAATTCCGGCAATTGCATTTGTTGATCCGTTGGGATTATCTGGGTAGACAGAGGTAGGATTGCCATTTGTATCAACGTAGCGAAAAACCACCAAATTTTCATCTTCAACTTTCTTTATAATATTTGGGCTTGCAAAAAATTTCCCCTCCCCATGATTTACCGAAACATCCATTGATATGTGCGTATCTTTAAGAAAGACACATGTACTTTTTTCCTGTTTTATTTTTATCCATCGGCACTCAAAAAGACCAGAATCATTTTTCGTAAACGTTGCATCCATGGTGCCAATGTTTCGGAATGGCAAAAGTCCTGTACGAACAAGCACCTGGAAACCATTACAAATGCCAATTACCAACGTGTCTTTGCGGTCAATGAATTTTTTAATTTCTTCAGAAAAAAATGAGGTAAGTTCAACGGCTAAGATTTTTCCAGAGACAATATCATCTCCATATGCAAAGCCACCAGGTAATGCGAGAATTTGAAAATCACTAAATTTTTTCTCTTTATTTCGTAACTGATTAACATGAACAATTTCTGCCTTTCCGCCAGCAAGCGTGAAAGCATAAGCAGACTCTTGCTCAGTGTTTGTGCCATCGGCAAATAACACCAGTACGTTTGGTTTTGTCATCATAACTTTTTTACATACGCAATATCGAGCTCATCAAATGAGTCAATAATTCTATCAGCATTTTTTAGCTCTCCTCTTTTGTGTGTTGTGGTAATGGCAATACATTTCATGTCCGCGTTTTTTGCAGCTTGGATACCATTATTTGCATCTTCAATAACTAGACATTCTTGCGGTTTTACATCAAGTTTTTTAGCTGCTTTTAAGAAAAGTTCTGGGTGCGGTTTTCCCCTTTCTACATCATCTGCAGTAATAATAACTGGGAAGTATTTGTGTAAAGGTACATGTTTTAAGATAATTTCTACCTTTGATTTTCGTGCGCCTGTGGCAAGTGCTACTTTATATCCTGTATCTTTAAGTCTTTTGAGAAGTTCTCCAAATCCAGAGGTAATTTTTAGACCCTTTTCTTTAAGAGACTTAGAAAAAAGCATGTCTTTCTTTTGCGCTGTTTGTTGGATCTGCTTAGGTGTTAAATGAGGAGCAAGATCATGTAAAAGTTCGTCTGCCTTTTTTCCTAAGATGCTTCGGAATGTATCAAAAGAAAGCGAACCGCCATGCTCTTCAATTACCTGTTTCCAGGTAGGATAATCATGGGTTTTTGTTGTATCAACAATTGTGCCATCCATGTCAAAAATAACTGCTTTAATCATATTTTAAGAATGTCATCCAAATATTTCTCTCATTGGTTTTTGCCATACCTGTTTTAGCTTATCTACATCTGCAGCAAAAAGTGTTGTTTTATCTTGTTTGGCTGATATGATTTTTTCTTTTTTTGTTTTTCCTAGAATTGTATATGGAACATTTATAAACAGTGTGCGAGCGGTTTTTTCATCTCTCACTTCAACAACAAAACACCCGGCTGTTTCGTTAAAAAGAAAAAAGTCAGGACGTTCCACGATCTGAATGTCGGCGCCAATATTCCCTCCAATACACATTTCAAAAACTGTTGTAAAAATGCCGCCTTCACTAATATCATGACATGCCAATACACTGTCATTTTGTATTGCATGATGCATTGTTTCTAAAACAGTAGGAAGTATTTTTAGATTAACTTTTGGTATATTTTCTCCAAGTAGCCGCTGCACATCAAAGTATATTGAGCCACCCATTGCATTAAAATCCATTGCGCCTACCACGCAAATGACAGATCCAGCTTTTTTAAAATCAGCAGAGACGGTTTTTGAAACATCTTTGATTTTTCCAAACACCGACATACATAGAACAGGTGGAATTTTAATAACTGTTCCACCACTTCGGTATGTTGAGGACAAGCTGTCTTTACCAGAAATAACAGGGATTTTTAATGTTTTCATAAAATCAACCACTGCATCAACTGATTGGTCAAGGGACCACAAGGATTCTTCATCAGGAAATGGCCAAATGTAGTTGTTAATAAGCGATGCGTCTTTATAATTACCACCCACAGCAACATAGTTAGCTATCCCCTCGGTTGCTGCCCAAATACTTCCCCAGTAAGGGTCAATGTTGTTAAGTATAGGATTTAATCCATGAGAAACAACCATGCCATATGGTTTATGTAGAAGTGGTCTAATTATTGCGGCATCATTGGGTCCATCTAAAAGTTCACCACTGTATGGTTGTAGAGCATTTGTTCCTTGCACTGTGTGATCGTAACGTCTGACAATTGATTCTTTTGAACAAATATTTCCATGGGAGATAATTTTTTGCAGGACATCTATCCACTCGTTTTCGTTCTCTGGTCCACCTCGGAGGAGTCCTCCGGCCACCTCCGAGGAGCGGACGGAGGAGCTCGCTTGCTTGACAAGCGTGGAGACTGAAGAGGCTCCTCGGAGGTGTTTGGGTTCTGTCGTTTGCAAAACGCTTATTGGACAGCCGTGGTGGAGAAATTGCATGTCCAGATTACAAGCAAGTTTATCTTTGAAAAATACTTTTAATTTTTTGTCATTATCAAATGTTCCTAACACTGCTGATTCAACATTATATTTTTTACAAATTTTAAGAAAAGAGTTAAGTTTTTCTTTTGGTACCACAACAATCATTCTCTCTTGGGATTCAGAGAGCCAAATTTCCCAAGGAGCAAGACCTGCATATTTGAGTGGAGCCTTTTCAAGATGTACAGCAGTGCCCAAATCTTCTCCTATCTCGCCAATTGCCGAGGAAAATCCGCCTGCTCCGCAGTCTTGGAGAGCACGAATGAGATTTTTATCTCTTGCTTCCAAAATGGCATCAAACATCCGCTTTTCCTCAATGGCATTGCCAATTTGCACAGCAGTGGCGTTGATTGTGATTGTTTTTTCAGTCATCTCAGCGCTTGAAAATGTGGCGCCATGAATGCCATCACGGCCAGTTCGACCCCCAATAACAATAATCACATCGCCTGTTTTTGGCCTACCCTTTTTCGCTTTGCGTTTGGGTAAGATTCCGTACGCTCCAACAATAACCGTTGGCTTGGCCCGAAAATCTTTGTGGAAATGCACAGAGCCGTTGTTGGTTGGGATACCCATGCGGTTTCCATAATCTTTTACTCCTCGTGCCACGTTTTTCAGAAGGTAAAGTGGTGGCAAGCTGCCGGGAGGTATTTTTTTTGTATCCATATCAACAGGAGCAAAGCAAAAAATATCAGTTGAGGCAATTGGTTTTGCGCTTTCTCCTGTTGCTACCACATCACGATAAACTCCCCCAACTCCTGTCATTGCTCCTCCATATGGCTCGATTGCCGATGGGCTATTATGCGTTTCCACTTTGCCATTAATAGCAAAATCATCGTAAAAATCCATGACTCCTGCATTATCAACAAATGCCGAGACAATATGCTTTTTATGTTTGAGTGCCTCTTCTTTGATACGGGAAAACAGGGGAGGTTTCTTTCTCCCATCAACAATAAGGGTTGCCTTAAATGTCTTGTGCAGACAGTGCTCGCTCCATGTTTGAGCCAGTGTTTCCAGCTCGCAATCTGTGGGATCTCTTTTTTCTTTTTGAAAATATGCTTGAATTTCTTTTAGTTCTTCAAGATTTAAAAACAATCTGTCTTTAGATAGAGTAAGAAGTTCTTTTCCGCCCATGGATCTTATAGGTATAGTAGCTGTTTTACCAAGGGCACCTTTGATAAGAAGAGTTTTTGGTGGAGTGGCAACAATCTGTTCGATTAATGGATTGAAAAGTCGTAGTTTTTTTATAATTTCTTTTGCTTCCCTTTTTGAAATCTCTCCAAAAAATCCATACTCAAACGCCGAGTCTGCAGCCTTTAGTCGTATTCTCAAGTCATCTGCAGCTTTGGTGATTGAGGCAATTTCAGGATTCATTACCCCTGGTTTATAGGCAATTTCAATAACCTGGCTGGCGTTTTTAAGAATTGGTTCGTTGAGCGTATATCGTTGGTTGATTGGTTCTGAAAAAAGTTTCTCTGCCAGGATTATTGCTTCTTTTTCGTTTACCCCTTCCAACCGATACACGCGAGCTGTTTTGACATCATTGGAAATCTCTTCCCCCCGTAAATCTTTACCGACAACTGTTTGAACTCTAACTGTTTGTATCATTATTCACTGTAAAAGCGTGCCACATCCCTCCAGCCAATATCGGTTCGGAAATGTAGATTATTTCCTTCGACATGGATAAAGGCCATTGCTCGATATGCCCGCCGTCTGGCCTCGATAATATTTTTTCCTTTGGCAACAATATGCAAAACTCTACCGCCATTGACAAAAAACCGATTTTCTTTTCGGATAATGCCAGCGCCAAAAATTTTAACATTTTTTAGTTTACTCACCTCTGGTATGCCAAAAATTTCTTTCCCTTTCACATAGCTATAGTTATTTGGGTATCCAAAGGCACAGGCAGCAACACTCACCCTTACCTTTTTATCGGTGGAGATTTTAATTTTTTTCAGATCTTTCTCCAGTACTCCTTCCACAATTGTGATGTAGTCTTTGGTAATACCAGGCAGAATAACTTCTGCTTCCGGGTCTCCCCACCTAGCATTAAACTCCACCAGTTTTACTCCATCTGAGGTTAACATGCCACCAACATAGAGAATGCCACTGTAGGGACGTCCCTCTTTTTGCATGCCATTTATGAAAGGCTTCAGCACTTTTCGCTCAACCTCGCGAACAACTTTTTGGGTAACAACTGCTGCTTTTGCCATGCAACCCATGCCACCGGTATTTGGACCCCTATCTTTTTCGTAAACAGTTTTGTGATCTTGGGCGGCATTGATAATTTTGTAGTTATCTCCATCACAGATGGCAAAAAGAGAAAATTCTTCACCTATCATCGTCTCTTCAATAAGAAATACCTCTCCAGCCTTACCAAATTCTTTCATTAAGTGAATTGCTTTTTTCGCTTCATCTTTTGTTTCTGCGCGAATGGCACCTTTTCCAGAAGCAAGACCAGATGCTTTTATATAAAGTGGTTGCTCTTCAATTTTTTCGATATATAAAATTGCATCGTTTGGGTTGTTGAAGGATTTAAAACGAGGAATGGGAAGATTGTATTTTTGCATAAATTTTCTGGCCCAGTCTTTGCTCCATTCAATTTCTGCTTGTTTTTGTGTTGGCCCAAACGTTTTTATGCCCAGTTTTTGAAACTTATCAACATACCTTTCTGCTAATTGATTATCTGCTGCTACATCAACCAGATCAACAGCTTCTTTTTTGGCCAAATCAGCAATGCTTTGAAAATCTGCAGCACGGATGTAGGGGAAAATAAAAATCTTTTTACTAAAGTAGTCCATTAATCCATTGCCCGGCGCAACCAGAACCTTTTTAACCCGCTCGTTTTTGGCATAGGCAGTGGCAAGTGCATGTTCTCGACCACCTGAACCAATAATTAAAACTTTCATAATTTACTTACAAAGTTTTGCAAGTATCTCAACATACATTTGGTTTTCCTTCTTTTTTAATCTAGTATACAGCGATTCAACAGTATCAGTGGGCAGAATTTTTTCAAATGCGCGGGCTAATACTTTTCCAAAATCAAACTCTTTTGTTAAGAAATGAATTGATGACCCAGCATAGGTATTATGCTCCAAAAAGTTTTGTATTGCAACCTCGGCTAGCTTACCCCTATTCCATAAAGCAGCAGTATTATCGGGATTTTTGACAACTCCGGCTATGTTATCTGGAATAAGACCGGGGTGAAGATTAAGAATTCTTTGCGGAAACGCACCAATAACCTCATCTGTAATAATCTGTTTCCATCCAGCAAGACAGATGTAGCCAGGATTTAATCTTTGTAAAAGAGGCAGTAGATTTTCTTTTTTTGGGCAAATTTCAATTGGTAATTTGTGTTTTTTTGCTCTCTCTAAACCAGGAGAATCTTTGGTGTCAGAAATAACTGCGACAATCTCTGCATTTATTTTTTCGTTTTCTATGCCATCAATAATTGCTTGTAAATTTGTTCCTGTTCCTTTATTGGAAATTAAAACAACAAGCTTTTTCATTTTTTATAGTAAGTTTTACCGATATAATTCGTCATGTGTTCCCAAGGCGACAAAG
This sequence comes from Candidatus Levyibacteriota bacterium, assembly GCA_016182425.1. Lineage (GTDB taxonomy): Bacteria > Patescibacteriota > Microgenomatia > Levybacterales > UBA12049 > JACPGP01. The sequence continues at coordinate 11,452 of JACPGP010000026.1, read as the reverse complement.
TATGCAATGTTTTCTTCCTCGAGGCGTTTTTCTGTATAAATAGCTCGCCAGTCACCGGTAATATTAATACTTCTAAAACCTTTCCATTCCCGGGTTAGCTCGTGATTATTAAGTTGAGGATCATAGGGATTCTTAGAAAAGACAAGTATCTGTTGTTTAACGCGCTTACGGATTCGAATATTCACTTTTTTGAGAATATTAAGAAAGGGTGGGGCATACTTAATGATCATATACCCTGTTTTTCAAGCCATTTTACTGCTTCTTCGCCGGTTTCAAAAATAGGTGATCCTTTTCCTTCTTTCCAATTTTTTTCCGCTTGTTTTAGGATAGCTTGTGTACGAGCATTTGGTATCTCATCATTTGCACTAAACGTAACAGTTTTTGTTTTAATAAACTGTTTAAGAAATCCATTGACGATTGCGCTTAATGAAAGACCAAGTTCTCTGGCAACTTGCTGCGCTTGTTTTTTGGTTGTAGTTTCGGTTTTAATGTAAATAGCAGTAGTGCTCATAGTAAATAAAGTATATATATTTTATATACTTTTGTCAATTGCCCTTTGCGAGATCTGATCAGCGTCAACCTTAATTTATTCGCTTTTTCATTACACGCCAAAGCGAATGTGTTTTGCATTTTCGCCAATGTCGATTGGATAATTTCCTGTAAAACAGGAGGTGCAAAATGTGCTTTCGGGTAATTCGGTTGCTTTTAGTAATCCCTCATATGATAAATAATACAAAGAGTCTGCGCCGACAAATTTTTCAATTTCCGAAACTGTCATATTTGCAGCGATAAGATCCTTTTGAAATGGGGTGTTAATGCCGTAGAAGTCAGGATATTTTACCGGTGGAGAGCTAATTAACAAATGAACCTCTTTAGCGCCGGCATTTCGAACCATGGTCACAATTTTTTTCGATGTTGTCCCTCGAACAATCGAATCGTCAACAAGGACAACTTTTTTTCCAATAATGAGCTCTTTGATGGGGTTGAGTTTCATTTGTACGCCACGGTCGCGCAATTTTTGATCTGGCATAATAAATGTTCTGCCAATGTAGCGATTTTTTACCAGACCAAACTCAAGAGGAATACCAAGTGCATTGGCATAACCAGTTGCTGCGGGGATTGAGGAGTCTGGGACAGGAATAATAACATCTGCTTTAAGAGGATATTCTTTTGCGAGCATTTTTCCAAGATTTTCCCGCACTTTATGAACCCGCTTTCCCAAAAGCATACTATCTGGCCTTGAAAAATAGACAAATTCAAAAATATCAAGTTTTTGATTAGGTGTGTAAAGTATATGAGACTCTAACCCTTTTTCACTAATAACCACCAATTCCGAAGGCGCAACATCTCGAAGGTATTTTGCACTTACAGTGTCAAGAGCACATGTTTCCGATGAGAAGATATATCCGCCATTTAGCATACCAATTGATAAAGGTCTTATGCCATAAGCATCTCGAACTGCCGCAATTTTATCTTTTGTCATAAAGAGCAAACAGAAAGCTCCTGTCATTAAAGGAAATGTTTTTGTAATGGCAGTTTCCAGTGTTTCGCCATTTTGCAGGTGCCATTTTACTACTGCATGGATATGCTCGGTGTCATTAAAACCCTCCATGTTTATGCTTTTTTTTGATAAAAACGCCTTGAGTTTTTCCAGGCGTGGAAGATTACCATTATGTGCGGTGACAAGTATATTGTCATTATCAGTTACTGGTTGCGTATGTTGAAATAAAGATCCTCCGGAGGTGGAGTATCTGTTGTGCCCAATCGTTATATGACCAACCAGTTTATGCAGATCATCTTCTGTATACACCTGTGCAACCAGGCCAGTGGCTTTATGGGTTCTTATTGTTTCGCCATTACTTGTTGAAATACCAGAGCTTTCCTGTCCGCGGTGTTGCAGGGCATAGAGACCAAAGTAGGTAAGTCGAGCAGCGTCTAAACCCTTTCCATAGACACCAAAAACCGCGCACTTCTCTTTTATTTCTTCCATACAGCTAGATTCTTTCTGATTCTTTCTTCAATATTCTCCTTTTCGTCTATTACCAGTTTTTCTCCGGTTAGTATTTCGTATACGTCTTGGTATCTTTTTGAAACTTGCATAATAAAATCATCCGGCATGGTTGGTGGTTCCCCATCCCCTGTATATCCATGCTCTTTAAACCAAATGCGTAAAAATTCTTTGTCAAAGTTTTCCGGTTCTTGTCCTTGAGAGAATCTTTGTTCGTAGGTATCTTTTTTCCAAAAGCGTGAGGAATCTGGGGTATGTATCTCGTCAATAACAATCACCTTACCATTGTGTAACCCAAATTCATACTTTGTATCAACCAGAATTAAATCTTTTTCTTCACAGATTTCTGATCCTCTTTGAAAAATGGCTAGTGCGGCATCTTCCATTTGTTCCCATATATCTTTTGCAACAATGTTTTTCTCAATTATTTCTTCTCTGGTTAATCTCTCATCATGTCCAACTTCGGCTTTGGTGGTGGGGGTAATAATAGGTTGTGATAATTTTTGATTTTTGCGCAAACCCTCGGGAAACTGGATGCCATAAATTACTCTTTCTCCCTTTTCGTAGCTTCCCCAAATAGATGTTCCTGTTACACCAGTTATATATCCTCGAACTACCATTTCAATAGGAATTGGCTGTGCATTTTTTCCAATCATCACATTTGGATCAGGAACTGAAATCATGTGGTTATCAATAATATCATTAGTTTTCTCAAACCAGAAAGCAGAAAGGAGATTTAATATCTGGCCTTTGTAGGGGATATGTCCTAAAATTCTGTCGAATGCGGATATGCGGTCTGTTGTTATAAGTATTCGTTTATCGCCGACTATGTAATAATCGCGCACTTTACCGCTATATTTTTCTCCAAATTCCTCTAAATCAATCGTTTTAAGAACGTTCATAAAATTGTTATTTTTCCATTTATGGCGTCTACATCTATCATAGCATTATTTTTAATAACTTTGGTAGCGTGTTTTGTGCCGACAATGCAGGGAATACTAAACTCTCTTGACACAATTGCAGCATGAGAAGTAATGCCGCCTTCATCAGTAACAATAGCCAAGGCTCGTCTCATGGCTGGGACGTAATCTGGATGAGTTGTAACGGCAACTAAGATGTTACCAACTTCAACTTTGTTTAAATCTTTTATACCTTTAACAATAACTGCTTTGCCTTTTACGTGTCCAAGGGACGCAACTTTGCCGGTTAATTCATGATGTTTTATTTCTTCATTTTGCAATTTAAATAGAGCAAGAGTTTGATTAACATAATCTCCTTCCAGGCAAACTGTTTTTTTGTTTTTGTCCAAATACATCACAAAACCCTTTTTTCTTTGTGAGATAAGGTCTTTTATTTTTTTATTTTCTTTTGATAAAAAATCTATTATTTCTTGTTCCAAAAGATAGCTTATATCGGAAGAAGTTATCTTAAGTCTTTTTGCCATTTCGGCAAACAGGGGCAAAGCATAAAAAACTCCTTGCCTTCGGTAATCATCGCGGGCATCTTTTATGTAAACAAATCGTTTTGCCATGAGTAAATAATCAAAATCTTTTTTAGAAATTTGTAATTCTTTGGCAATTTTTTCAAATGAAACCTCATTCTTTTGCGTTACCGTTGTAAATGATTTTATATGTTCTTGAAATTCTTCTTTTGTCCACGGGGTATTGTGTAAATCTAAACATGAAAGCCAATTGTATTGTTCATACAATTTTTTGAGATCTTTCCCCAAAATTCTTCCAGAATGTTTTTCAACAATATATTGAAGCTCTAAAATTGCCGCGCGTTTTTCCGGTTTAAAAAGTGCATCATGTATATTTTGTTTTAGGTTTTCTTTTTTATATTTAGTAATGTATGAATCTATAATATTTGCTGCTTTTTCGGCAATGTAATTGTTTAAGATAAACGCGCTCCAGGCAAAATTGGAGTAACGTAGTAGTGCTTCTTGATATGTTTTGTAGAGTTTTACTAATTCCTCATTAGTCAAATTCTTTAATTTCAATTTATTTATTTTTTGGGCTAGAGAAACATAATTTTTTCCATCCAAGAAAAACTGGTTTTCGTACTTTTCAAGATTAGTAAGATTGTTAGTATATTTTTTATTTAATCCTTCAACTAGCGCAATCCATGAGGTGTCATCAATGTAAAACGCAGTATTTTTTCCGCTTCCAGGGATTACAATTTGAGCAATTGATGTCTTTGGAAAATGATATGAGTTTCTTGCTAAAATCCCAACAGCAACCTCTGAATATTGCATGCCATATTCGCGTTCATAGATTTTCTTCCATGAGATTTTTTTAAGATATTTCTTAAAAATTGGATCCGGTATTTTCTTCATTGAAAAATTGGCTTCTCTGGCAGATTAAGTTCATTGCGTACTTTTATAATTCTTTTCACATACTTTTGAAAAATATGAGGTGGTTTGTGGATTCGATAGAATCCTTCTGCATTTTTGTAGAGGGAGTTTTCAAAGACATCGGCATCTTTGACAAGCTCTGTGTATGGATCATTACTTTTTACTTCTTTTTCGCTGTGGTGCGCAACCGCTTGAGTAATTATTCGTATCTCTTCTTCGGGAAATCCACCAATTTCTCTTAGAATTTTTTCGGCAATTGCTGCACCCTCAATTCCGTGATTTTTATATGTGCCATTGATAATGACAAAAATGTCATGTAAGACACACGCAGTGCCTGCCAGATTAACATCTAAGTTTCTCTTTTGTGCTAATATCTTACCAACCTGCATACAACCTGATGCATGTAAAAATTCAAATGTTTGTGAATCTTCTCTGTTCTGGTCTGGAATTTTTGTGGACAGGATGTGTTCTATGACTTTTTTTTCTACTTTTTCAAACCGCGTTAAGCCACTCCCTTTGTAGTGGTGAAAATCTTTAAGCTTGCTTTTCATAAAATTGACACAAGATAAATAGAGAAGTTATTATAGATGATATGTGGCGACTTACCAAATCGAAATGTAGGATGCTAGCATCAATTTGCACCGATATCGCACAAGTATTTTTTGGAATTTTTGTGGCAGCGATTGTAGTCTTGTCAATTGACATAGATAAACTTTTTGTGGTAATTTTAGAGTTAGGATTTGCAGGAGGCTTCTGGTTTTTGTCAATAATTTTTGCCGAGAAAGGGAAGTTATGAGCGATATAGGTATAACAAATTGGTTGCTTACTACGGTTGCGGGAGGATTGTTGCTTTTGAGTTTTACTTTGCTTTACATATTCTCTAAAAAGAAGTAGATTTTTATTTTTTTGATTCATTTTCCCTCAAGGTATTTTTTATATCCGACCTTTTCTAACTTTTCTGACTTTTGTTTAATTGTTTCTGCTTGTTTCTTTTTGTATGCAATGAGTTTTTCTTCAAGGTTTTTGTCTGATGTTGCTAAAATTTGTACAGCCAAAATACCGGCGTTTTTGGCATTGTCAATGCCAACTGTTGCCACAGGAATTCCAGGAGGCATCTGCATGGTAGATAAAAGCGCGTCTACTCCCTCAAGCGCACCGCTTTTAAGAGGTATACCAATAACAGGAAGAGGAAAGTGCGAGGCAACAACGCCTGCTAAATGTGCTGCCAGTGATGCGCCAGCAATAATAACTTTTACACCATTTCGATGTGCTTTTTCAACAAAATTGACAGTTTTTTGGGGAGACCTATGGGCTGATGAGATTGTTACTTCATAGGGGATTTCAAATTCCTCAAGCACTTTGATTGCTTCAGCGATTACTGGAAGATCTGAATCCGAGGCAGCGATAATGGCAACTTTTTTGTTCATATGTTTTTTAGTTCTTGTAGCAGTTGTTCGCAAGCATCTTTTGCTAAGCCAATATGCGCTTTTGGATCAAGAAGTGTTTTGAGCTCTTTTGTATTGATTAATGATGCTATTCTTGTATCAGAAATAAGTAAATTCGTCAACGGATTCTCCCCACTTTTTTGTATTGCTTCCCATGCCTGCATAGAAAGATCTCGCAGTGCCTCGTGCATGTCCTGCCGATTGGCACCATTTTTTACAGCCTCCATCATAATAGCTTCAGTTGCAACAAATGGGCCATATTTTTCAAGATTTTTTTCAATTTGTTTTTCGTTAATAACTAACCCTTCTAGAATTTTTGTAGCGCTTTCAAGGATACTGTCAACGCTCAGAAACATTTCTGGTAAAAAAACTCTTCTGTTTGCCGAATCATCAAGTGTTCGCTCCAAAAGCATATGTGAGGCATTGTCGCGGGATACATCAGCTAAATGGAAAACAAGCCGTGCCAATGAACAAATCTGTTCTGATTTTATTGGATTTTTCTTAAATGGCATGGCAGAAGATCCTACTTGTTTTGCGCCAAATGGTTCTTGCCACTCACCAAAATTTGGCGATTGCATAATTCGTACATCAAAGGCAAATTTATATAGAGATTGGGCAATTGAAGAAAGTGCCGATGCGGCAAAATATTCAAGTTTGCGAGGGGCAGTCTGCGAAGCAATTGTAACTGCATCAATGCCAAGTGTTTGCATTACTGCGTTTTCCATTTCTTTTGCTTTTTCTTTATTGAGAAGGCTGGTATAGCTCGCCGAAGTTCCAACAGCGCCTTTGAAGCCTTTTCCTTTAAGTTGGCCTAATACAAATCTAAGGAGTTTAAGATCATTTAGTAAATCCTGTGCATAGAAAGCAAATCTGTAGCCAAGAGTTGTTGGTTCAGCTGGTTGAAGATGTGTATATCCCATGCAAGGAGTATCTTTGTACATCTCTATCTTTTTAGCAAAGAGGCCTAAGAGCTTTTTTATTTTTTCTTCAATAATAAGCAAAGATTCTTTGATACGGATGGCATCAGCGTTATCTTCGATATCCATTGATGTTGCTCCTAAATGAATTTTTCCTCCGCCTATTTTTGCCTGCGTTGCAAATACTTTAATTTCTGCCATTAAATCGTGGTGAATTTCTTTTTCTGTTCTCTGCGATTTTTCAATATCAATACTATCTTGATGAGCAATAAGATCATCAAGTTCCTCTTTTGTCACTAAGCCTTGTTGGTGTTGGGCTTTTGCAAGTGCTATCCAAATTTGTCTCCAGAGTTTCCGTTTGTAGGTTTCTGACCAAATATTTCGCAAATGTTCGGACCCGTAGCGCCAGGTAAAAGGGGAAAGAAAAGTAGAGTAATCGAAGCTAGCCATATTTATATTATAGGATAAACTTGTTAATAATGTCAACTACGCCGTCTTTTTCAACAGGTGGGGCTACGTAATCTGCAATCTCTTTAAGTTCTGGCACAGCATTTCCCATAGCAACTTTTAACCCACAGGCCATTAAAAGTGGAAAGTCATTATATCCCTCTCCTACACCAATCATATCATGCGTTTCAATACCTAGCAATTTAGCAATTTCAAAAATTCCATGCTGTTTGGTGGCAAGAGTATGAGAAATAAGAACATCAAAATAGCCAATATCCCAGGAAGGGACTTTGTGCGCCGCAATTGTTGAAATATGTGACAGCTTTTCAACAAGTCTGTCTGCATGAATGTTGGTTAGTTTGTTACTGACATACATTTGTAATGCTTTTTGCGGAAGAGCATCTTTTGGGATAATAAAATCATGTGTTCCATCGTTAATGTAAAAGGGAGCTTTGACATATTTTTGCAGTATAACAGAGACTTTTTGGATGTCTTGCTTTTCTATTGGTTGCTCCCAGAGGATTTTTTCTGACTTTGTGTCAATAATTTGAGCGCCGCCATTGATAATGGAGTATCCAGAGAGGTTGAGGTGCTTTAAGATATGAGCAACATGTTTAAGAGGCCTGGCTGTTGCAATACCCACATGCAAAATTTTACCTGCTTTAGCCATTGTATTAACAACGTTTTGTGACGGCATGGCGTTGCGTCTATTTGGCATAATTGTGCCGTCAACATCTAAAATCAATGCTTTGTATCTTTTATTATCGGGTAATAATTTCGTGTCGTTTTGCGCCGGTGGAGACGTAGGAGACTTTGATACCAGTAAGTTTTTCGATTTCTGATATGTAGGTTTTTGCTTCTTTTGGTAAGTCTTCATAGTGAGTAATGCCAGCAACTTTCTTTTTCCATCCTTTCATTGTCTTATACACAGGTTTTACTTTGGCAAAAAAGGAGGTATCGCCGTCAAAGTAGTCTACTATTTTACCATTTAGTGTATAGCCAGTACAAATCTTTATCTCGTCAAATCCATCAAGAATATCAAGTTTGGTAATAGCAATATCGGTAAAGCCATTTATCGCTGATGCAAATCGAAGTATGGCTGTGTCCAACCAGCCGCATCTGCGGGGCCTTCCTGTTGTGGCGCCAAACTCTCCACCTTTTTCTCGTAATCTTTCACCAGTTTTATCTAAAAGCTCTGTAGGGAATGGTCCATCACCAACACGGGTGGTGTATGCTTTAACTACGCCAATAACCCGAGCAATGTGTTTTGGCGCAACTCCTGCGCCTGCTGTGATACCGCCAGAGAGTGTTGTTGAAGCAGTAGCAAAGGGGTAGGTTCCCCAGTCGTTATCTAAAAACACGCCTTGTGCGCCTTCAAAAAGAAGCAATTTCTTTTTTTGTAAAGCATTTTGCAAAACTGGATATGGCTCTAAAACAAATGGTTTAATTCTCTCAAAAAGAACAAATAGCTTATCTTCTATCTTTTTTTGCAAAAGTTGCTTTTCGCCAAGGGCTTTGAGTATTTTATTTTTTACCTCAAGCTGCACCTTGAGCTTTTCTTGGAATACCTTTTTATCGGCAAGGTCAGAAAGCCGAATGCCATTGTAACTCACTTTATCTGCATAGACTGGTCCTATGCCACGGCCTGTTGTGCCAGTTTTCCCCTTGCCTTTGGCAGTTTCATATACTTTATCTAAAATGGGATGGTAGGGCATAATCAGGTGGCAACGGGGAGAAATAAGCAGGCGATTTTTAAGGTTGACACCGGCTTTTTTTAATATCTCAATTTCTGAAACTAAGACATCTAGGTCTAAAACTGTGCCGTTGGCAATAATGCCAATGGTGTTTTTGTGGAAAATGCCGGAGGGCACCAGATGCATGGCGAATTTGCCGTACTGGTTAATAATGGTGTGGCCTGCGTTGTTGCCTCCGTGGTAGCGGATCACAAAATCTGCTTTTTGGGCGATAACGTCAATTATCTTTCCCTTACCCTCGTCTCCCCACTGTGCTCCAATAACAAGGCTTGCTGGCATAGGCCTTAGGTATTGTATAGGGGGAAATAGGAAAAATCAAGGCGCAAGTGGTACAATAGGCGAACTCAAATGTGAAGAATAAAACTGTAATTGTGGGAATAACAAGCGGCATTGCCGCGTATAAGATGTTGGATCTTATAACACTGCTTACACAGGATGCAAATGTGCTTGTGGTGATGACAAAGCATGCCACAGAAATGGTTTCCAAAAAAGAATTTGAGAAAGCATCAAACAATAAAGTGTATACAGAGGTGTTTGAAAAAGGATTTAATTACAAAGATATTCTTAAAAATCGCTATGTTGATCATATTGATTTGGCGGATAAAGCAGATGTAGTTGTTATCGCGCCTGCAACTGCAAATATTGTAGGAAAGATGGCAAATGGCATTGCCGATGATTTTTTAACTACCTTTGCGTTAGCAACCCAAGCACCTATTGTTGTTTTTCCATCCATGAATGTACACATGTGGCAACATCCTGCAGTTGTGGAGAATATTTCGACACTTCAAAAGCGAGGGATAGTTGTCATTGAACCTGATGAGGGTAGTCTTGCATGTGGATATGAAGGGAAAGGGAGATTGCCAAAAGTTGTAGAGATTCATAAAGAAATCATGCGATTACTTAAGAAGACATCAAAACTTTTGGGGAAAAAAATTATTGTCACTGCAGGGGGAACAAAAGAACCAATTGATGGTGTTCGATTCATTACTAATAAGAGTTCGGGAAAGATGGGAATAGCAATCGCAGAAACATGTTTTTTGCAAGGAGCAGAAGTGCTTTTAGTGCGTTCAAAAACTTCGGTATCTACCCGTTATGATATCAAGCAAATACTTTTTGAAACAGCAGACCAACTTTTAGAAATTCTCGAGCGAGAAGTTAAAAAATATGATGTTTTGTTTCAAACAGCTGCAGTTTCTGATTTTAAAGTTGCTAGCAAAAAGAAAGGAAAATTAGATAGTAAAAAGGATATTGTCTTGAAACTAACTCCTCGGAAAAAAATCATTGCAGAAATAAAAAAATGGCATCCAAAGATAAAACTTGTTGTTTTTAAGGCTGTATGGGGAGATTCAGAAAAAATAAAAGAAAACAATGCAGATGCGATTGTTATCAATGATGTTAGTAAACCCGATCGGGGGTTTTTGGCCGATGACAACGAAGTTATTGTTATAAAAAAAACTGGTGAGAAAAAGAACATTTCTTTACGCTCAAAACGCGAAGTTGCAGAAGAGTTAGTGTCATTTCTTCTTACATGAAAAGTGTTAGTGCATTTGCGCCGGCAAATATTAGTCTTATTTTTAAACCCCACAAAGGTGAAACTTCACGCTGGAGCGGTTCGCTGGGACTAGGATTTACCTTGTTAGAAGGTGTTGTTGTGACAGTAAAAAACTCAAAAAAAACAGAAACGTTGTTTAATAGAAAAAAAATAGACATACAGACAGTGTTTGATGTTTTGCGTGCGCTTACCAATGAAAATCTCCTTATTACAATAGAGACAAAATTTCCATTGGGCTGCGGATTTGGCATAAGCGGAGCAAGCGCCTTGGCGACCGCCTATGCAATAAATAAACTATTAGCTCTTAAAAAATCAAAAAGAGAACTAGCTATTATTGCCCATACACAAGAGGTGAAAAACAAAACCGGACTGGGAGATGTTACGAATCAGTTTTTTGGCGGAGCTCTTCTTAAAATAAAACCAAGTTCATATTTTTCTGTCAGAAAAATTACTCTGAAAGAAAAAGTTGTTTTTTGCCGAGTATTTTCTCCTCTTTCGACAAAAAGTATTTTGAGCAATAATAAGGTAATTAGCCGTGTTAAAACTGCTGCCACAAAAGCGCTTGTGAACATAGGGAATGAACTCCGCAAAAAAAACACCCTAACACTAGGAGATATTTTTTCTATTTCAAAACAATTCGTCACAGAAAGCGGTTTGCTTATGGACAGAGATGTCAAAAATACGATTGAGCAAATCGAAAAAAGGAGAGGAAAAGCCTCCATGATTATTTTAGGTAATGCAGTAGTAAGTGAGACATCGTTTCCTGGATCAACAAAATTTTTTCTATCTGACAAAGGAGCAACATTGTTATGATTCCACGTTCTCATCCACGATATATATCGCTAAAAACCAGAGAGCAATTGGAAAAAGGCGTGATAATGGGTATTAGCTCATTTGGTGGTCTGATTGCTCATGGTAGAGGAGAAGCATTTGATTACTTACTTGGAGAAAAAACGTTATCGTTTGCAAAAAGTGC